>CAZULH010000127.1:0-223 GCA_964621105.1 uncultured bacterium | reverse complement strand
TCATTAGGATTTTCTCCTTCTGTTTGCTGGACAGCGGGCATTCTTTCTTTTACTTGTAATGTTTACTTAAGTGGAAAATCGATCATTAATACAACCAAACAGGCCTTTCAAAATCTATGCGGTTTTTTTTCAAAAGCTCCTTCAAACCGATCTTTAACCCAACAAATGAGGCCAAAATTAACTTTTGCTCTTCAAGCAATCGGATTAATCACAGCTGGACTAT
>CAZULH010000126.1:0-3328 GCA_964621105.1 uncultured bacterium | reverse complement strand
TGACATACAGGGCAATATTGCACGATTGATCGATACAAATGACAGCTCTATCATTAAAAATGAATACACGGCCTTTGGAAGCCCCATAAGAGCCAAGGTAGATGAAGTATTCAATCCATGGGGATATGCTGCAAAACGAATAGATCCCGAAACACAACTGATCTATATCGTAAGCCGATACTACGATCCATCTCTAATCCGATGGATAACAACCGACTCTGTCGGATTTGTAGACAGCATCAATCTCTATCAGTATGTATTGAATAATCCTTTTAGGTTTCAGGATCCAAATGGAGAAAATGTTCTAGGCTTTTTATTTGGAATAGGCCAGATTCTTCTTGGCGGAACAATCATGGCGACAGGAGTAGTATTTGAATTTGCAACATTCGGAGGATATACTTTGGCATTCGGTTTGCATGAATCTATCGGGTTTGGTTTGATGGCTTCCGGCTGTGCGACAGCTATCTATAATGCTAAAGATATATCTTTTGACAGTCGGCCGGTTTTATGGAAAAATACTAATCCGTTTGATGGTCCAGTTGATGAAGATGTTTTTGTAGGAGATATCGAAGGAAACATTATTCCTGTACCGGAGGGGCAATGGTTGACAGGTTCAAAAGATGGAAAATGGATTCAAGAAATGGAACCAGGTAAAAAACTAGAAGGTGAACCTACAGGAACTCGTAAAGATGGAGGACATCATCCAGGTGTAAAACATCCCGATCCTAGAGCATGGGAACCTCATGCTCATGTTCCAGGAATTTCTAATCCAGACGGAACGCCATGGTTACCAATACATTAAGGATGCATATATGGATAATGAAGACAATAAATTTACATGGGGAGACTCTGTTTACACTGTAAAAAACGCTCCTAAAAAATTTCATCCAGGAGAATTTGCTTCTGTTTGTGGTTTTTATAGAATTCAATCACAAGAAACTGCTCAAGAATTTTTATGTGATATTGGAAGTTGGCTTTACACGGTAGAATTTGAAGATGGCAGCGACATTCAAGTTGCTGAATGCTTTTTAGAAAAATTTGAAGCATAAAAAATTTCTACCATATGCGCATGTTCCTGATGTATATGATCCTAATAGAACACATTGGCTACCTATTATTAAAAAAAAGGAAAAGCATGAAAAATAACATTCTTGAGTAGTTACAGGAATGGTGTTTTAGCAATTCCTTCCAAAATATAAAAAATAGATTTTACCTACGAAATTGGGCTTTGGAAAAAGAGGTTATTTCTGACAACAACTCGCAAGATATAAAAATATTACAATGGATGCAAGATTGGTATCATCGATATTGTGATGGAGATTGGGAACACGCAGAACATTTTATAATAAAAAACAATAACAATAAAGGTTGGAAAATTTCTATACGATCTTGAATAAGAATACTAAATCTTCGGCTTTAGCATTAAAAGATTTACTTGGCATTATCGAACTGGAACCGATTCAAAGCGAACCGATTATTGAAAATGGACGTTTTATCGAACAAAGACCCCACTATAATTGCCTATTCCAATATCGAATCCCTAGCATTATTAGACCAAGAGAACAAAGGTGCGAATTGGTTGCAATGGCGGAAGAGGAGGGATTTGAACCCCCGGACCCATTACTGGGTCTTCGGTTTTCGAAACCGATGCATTCGGCCGCTCTGCCACTCTTCCATAAAGAATAAAAATAGTAGCAAGAAGCTCTTTGGCTTTCAATCATTTTCCCTTTTCTTAATTCAATCGATCGTCAATGATTGAAGGGATTCTTTGCAGGAGGCTTATGATGTGGTGGAAGAAGAAAAAAGAAGAAAAAAAAGATTTTACAGTTACCTTTGCGACCAGCTGCTGGAGGGGGGACTGGAAAAAAATTTTAGAGGATCAGGATTATCTTGCGACCATGCAGATTGCCAATCATGACCATCCCTTCGTAAAAAAAATAGTTGTCATCAACAATGTCGATAATCTTCAGGAAGTGAAAACGCTGGCAGAAAAAAGAAAAGAAGAAGGCATCATTACCGATTATTTTATTGCCGAAGAGCATGCAAAAGAAGTATTAAATTTTTTTCAGCTCAAAAAAGAAGATTTCACAAAAGGATCGGATGCCCATCTATATGAGAATGTCACCGACGATTGGATCTATTACAATGCCATAGGTGTATTGACAGCTATTTATTTTTGCAATACCGATTATTTCCTCTATCATACCGGCGATAGCTACTTGAAGAAAAAAGTCTCCTGGATCGATAAGGCGATCGAGCTAATGGAAAAAAAATCCAAATACAAAGTTGCCAATCTTGTCTGGAATGAGAAATACGGAGAAGTTCAAAAGGAAGCGAAAAAATATAAGAAAGATTTTTATGTCGCAGACAGGGGTTTTTCCGATCAGTTTTTTTTAGTGCGGACAAAAGACTTTCAACAGCCTATCTATCAGGAGATTAGATCTGATTCTCACCATTTTCCCCGCGGAGATGTCTTTGAAAAAAGAGTGTTTAGTTATATGATCAATCATGGATGGAAAAGACTCACCTATAGGCATGGGTCATACTTTCATGAGTAGCATATGGTAATTTTTGCAAAGGAAAGCTTAGAAAGATTAAGACAGAAGATCGACTTGGTAGAAGTCTTATCTTCTTATGTTCAGTTTTCCCGTTCCGGCGCTTCTTTTAAGGGATTGTGTCCCTTTCATGAGGAAAAAACACCGTCATTTATCGTACAGAGGGGAGACTCGCATTATCATTGTTTCGGATGCGGCGCCCATGGCGATGCCATCTCCTTTCTGATGAACTATCAGAAAATGAGCTTTGCTGATAGCGTTGAGGTGTTAGCAGAACGGTTTGGTGTACATTTAGAGTATGTGGAAGACAAGACTCCCTATACCGGCCCGAATAAAAAAGATCTGAAAGAAACATTGGAAAAAGCCTGTAAATTCTATCATGGCTTTTTATTGCATACGGAAGAAGGCCATCGTGCTTTGTCCTATCTTTATGAGCGAGGGATTGATATTGATTTTATCCGCAATTTTCAATTGGGATTTGCTCCGCGAAACGGTTTTTTATTATCTAAAGCGATGTTTCATGAAAAAATTTCCAAACAAAAACTGATAGATACGGGACTGATCACTTCTTCAGGAAAAGATTTTTTTGTCGGCAGAATTGTTATTCCCATTCGTGATGCCATCGGATCTGTGATCGGGTTTTCTGCAAGAAAATATGAAGAAGAAACATTTGGCCCTAAATACTTAAATACGCCGGAAACGCCTCTCTTTAAAAAATCAAGGGTGCTGTTTGGTCTTTCCTATTGCAGAAAAAGAATAGCGAAAGAAAAAAA
>CAZULH010000125.1:0-3389 GCA_964621105.1 uncultured bacterium | reverse complement strand
ACCGACAAGACCTGATCGCTATGACCATAGAGAGTCGTCACTTCAACGCCGCTTGTCGCATCCCACAGTTTTACAGTTCGATCCCTGCTGCCGGAGGCGATGTGCCTGCCATCTGAACTGAATGCTACATCATAAACACTACCCTTATCTTCATCCTAATGACATTGCCTATAACGCTAAAATTTCCATGGTGAAAAATTCTGTAGAAACATTGAAAAAATTCATACCTAACGCTTCCGTTTCTTCCGATAATGGCTTAAGAACCCCTCAATCCCTTTCTCATAAAAAATATTCCCAAAGAGTGATTATTCACCCCTCCAGCAATACACCCTCTAAAAACTGGCCGAAAAAACGGTATTATAAATTAGCGGATCAGTTAAAAAGGCTCTCTTTTGAACCCGTTCTATGTCTAGCTTCGCATGAACTAGAACAATACAAAGATTCTCCTTATCCCTTAAAAACTTTTCAAGCTCTGCATCAATTAGCCTCTTTTATCTATGAATCCGGTTATGTCATCGGTAACGACTCAGGGCTTGTCCATCTCGCCTCTAACCTCAAAATTCCTTCTATTACTCTAGCCGGAAGCCCTCGTATTATGAGGCTATGGAAAGCCGATTGGCTGCCTACCCATCTGCTCTGCGGCCCCAAATACTTGATCAATCCCAAGGGATTAAGATTAAGAGACCGTTATTGGGGATATTTTATATCTACGCAAAGAGTAATTAAAAATATTTAAGTCTTCACTTTAAAAGTCAATTAACATTATAATTTTTGTAAATTATTCCTCTTTTAAAGAACTCTCGACGGATATACAAGCTATGTCTACAAATTTATCTTCTATTTCCCAAGAAGCTTTTCATACAATTAATCCATTATTTGACGCTGTTAAAAAAGATAATATAGAAGAGGTAGAAGCTTTAATCGAACATGGCGCAAATCCCAATCTTAAAGATAAAATTAGACAAACACCTCTGCATCTGGCTGCTTATTTGGGTAAGACAAAAGTTGTAAAAGTCTTACTCGAACATGGCGCAAACCCCAATCTTCAGGACAAATATGGAAGAACACCCCTGCATATGGCCGCTGCATTACCTAAAGCAGAAGTTACAGTAGTTTTACTCGAATATGGCGCAAAGTCCGATCTTCAATATATATTTCGAAGAACATCTCTGAATCGAGCCACTGACTATGGCAGTAAAAAAGTTATAAAGGTTTCTCTTGCACATAGCTCTAATCCCTATCTTCAAGATGAAATTAGAAAAACACTTCTTCAAATAGCAGCTCAATATAATCGCTCTGAAATAATCGAAATTTTCAAAAGATTTCTTGAAATAAAATCCTTCAAAAAAGAGGTTCCTGATATTGCAGGCAATTCATTTGAACGATTAATCACATTGTCTGTAATTAACCATAGGATTAATTTTGAAGCAGAAGCTTATCTGCCTGAAAATTTGAAAATACGGATTAGATACATGCAGGCTTTTTTTTCAACCTCTTAACAGACTTTTTCAATAACGCTTGTCGGAAGCAGCCATTTAAGAGTGCCGCATTTTCTTTCCAGCTTTTCCACTTCAACAAGACAGACTCCTGCTCGTTCATAAGCGATTTTCACCTCGCTGTCTGAAAGAAGAAAGGAAAGCATATTTAAAATCGAAGGAAGATGGCCGACAAGTAAAAGAGAGGACACCTTTTCATATCTTTTCAGATATCGCATAGAGTCTTCTGCAGGAGTCCTAGCTTTAAGCTGATCGGTAGTTTCTATTTGCTGTGAATACCCTACTTCTTCCGCGATAATTTCCGCTGTTTGCATCGCTCTTTTTTTTGTACTTGTTATGATTGTATCAAAAGACAGATCAAACCTTTTTAAAAGATGGGCAGTTTTTTCTGCCTTTAAAAACCCCGCCTGGCTAAGCCCTTCTTCAGGATCTTCCTCCGGCGGAAGATTAGGAGCATGCTGAACAATAAACAGATACATAACTATTCCTTGTGCTGAGAGATAAACTCATCAATAATTTTATCGACCTGATCGACTTTAACATGAGAAAAGATCTCTTCTCCTATTTTAACAACAGGGGCCATTGCGCACATACCCAAACATCTAGTGGCTTCTAAAGTGAACATTTTATCTTTGGTCGTTTGCCCAAAGGAGATCTTGAGTTTTTCCTGCAGTTTTTTTATTACTTCATTCGCTCCTTTTACATGACAGGCCGTCCCCGTACATACGGAAATCATATATTTACCGATCGGTTTTAGACGAAAATAATGATAAAAGGAAGATACACCGGAAATTCTAGCAGAAGGTATCTGCATCAAGTAGGCAACAGCTAACAGCTGATCTTGAGGAAGATAGCCGAAATGGCCCTGAACCTTGTGTAAAACCGCAATCAGGTAGCTGTTAGAATTTTTTTTCTTCATGCATTCATCGATAAACTGACGAATATTTTCAGGTAGCTTAGAACAGATTTCTTCGACTTTTGGATCTATCTTCATCGAATGCCTCGTGGATATTTTGGTTGATAGGTTGTATGTAAAAGCTTATGGGCTTTGTCGCTGCCCTGCGACCCTAAGAACTCTTTATATAGCTTGATGATGGTAGGGTTATCTTTGGAAACACGTATTTTTTTGTTTTGGTCTTCAAGATATAAGGCCTCTGCCCGTTTTGCTATAAGCTTAGGATCTAAAAAGTGATAGCCTGCAGGAGGATAGGGCTGACCGCCTCCGCCAATACATCCGCCGGGACATGCCATCACCTCTATCACATGAAATTCTTTTTCTTTATTGATCACTTTATCTAAAAGTTTTTTTGCATTGACAATACCGTTAGCGACACCAATATTAAGAGTAATGTCTCCTATAGTTAAAGACCTCTCTCTCATACCCTCCACTGCTCTTACATCTTTAAATTCAACATTGTCCAATTTCTTTCCGGTAATCACTTCTGCTGCCGTTCGAAGGGCAGCTTCTAAAACGCCTCCGGTCGTACCAAAGATGACTCCCCCTCCTGTAGACTCTCCTAACGGAGCGTCAAAATCACTGTCAGGAAGATTTCGAAAGTCAATCCCGAAATATCGGATCATCTCATTTAATTCCCTTGTCGTTAAAACTGCATCGGTAAGTTTAATGCCGTCGAGATAATGTTCAGGCCTTTCCATCTCATATTTTTTAGCAACGCAAGGCATGATAGCGACGGAAAAGATCTTTTTCGGATCGAGTTTTTTCTTTTCGGCATAATAGGTCTTTATCAAAGCTGCCAGCATGCTCATGGGCGAACGGCAGGTAGAGGCGTAAGGAATCAGTTCAGGATAGAATTTTTCCATAAAATTGACCCATCCTGGAGAACAGGAAGTAATCAGAGGTAGTTTTTCTTTTGATTTAAGCCTTCTCATCAG
>CAZULH010000124.1:0-3426 GCA_964621105.1 uncultured bacterium | reverse complement strand
CTTTTAAAGACAGAAAAACTTCTTCTGTTTTTATAAGTATCTGCGCTTCCTGTGTGATGGGATTGGGCGGAGTGTTTTCATCGACCCATAGCCCTGACTGTTCGCCATAAATAATGGTATCGCTGGTAAAAAGAAGTGTTTTGGGACCGGTCATAGAAGAAGCGATCTTTTTTATTTTTTGGGCAAAATTTAAAAAGGTTTCCTTGTAGTGATTCAGGAATTTTTCTGAAATAGTGATGATGATCGTTTCATTTTCTGTGAGGATGGTCTGCAGTTTTTCTTCTTCATTGCCTTCAAACAAAAGATGTTTTTTTCCAATGTTTTTGCATAGAGGGTAGTTTCTTAAGGTTTTAGTCGTGATAGTAAGTTCGTGCCCTTTTTTTTCTAAGGAAGAGGCTAGAGATGAGCCTATATATCCGCATCCGATAATTGCTATTTTCATGTAGCCGCCTTTGTAAAAAATCCGAGTTTTTCAAACTGTTCTTTTAAGATTCTGTTCTCATGTTTATCAAAAGCTCCCTGCTGGCGCAGCCATAGGATATAGCTTTTGGGGACATCGGTCAACGGCGTGCCCTGATATTTGCCAAACGGCATTACCTGTCCTTCGGGTTTGTATAAAAGCTCTATTATCGTTTCTAGCGGCAGATCATCGATCATTTGAGAAAATACCCGATAAAGAACCATAACGTCATCTAAGGCCCTGTGAGCCTGGTTGGCAGGGATCTCATACACCTCTCTTAAATACTGAAGGGAATGTCTCGGAAGGTCGGGCCGGTATTTTCTCGACCACTTTAATGAATCGATATAGATCCACTTTTCTAGTTCTCGATCTATTTTTCCAAACTCTGCCTCTAAAAAAGGCCGGTCAAAATTGTCGTTATTGTGGGCGACAAGCGCAAAGTCCTTTCCGCAAAATTCAATAAATCCATCGATGACCTTGTCAAAGGTCGGCGCTTCTTTGACCATATCATCTGTAATGTTATGGATCATTGTCGCTTCCTGAGGTATAGGCATTCGGGGATTAATTAGCGTACAGTATTCTTTTTTGTTTTCCGGGTCATAGGCGGCCAGTTCAATAATGGCATCCTTGCCCGCCTTGGTTCCTGTTGTTTCCGTATCATAATAAATGGGTCGCAGCATCATAACCTTTTTTTTGGTTTCGACCATCATACAGATAATAGATTTTTTTTTCTTTTTTTTTAGTCAAATGAGAATGATAATTGGCGTATCAAGAAAAAGTAGGGGTACTTATGAAAAAGGTTTTGATCGTTTTTTTACTGCTGCTTTCTGCAAGCTGCAGTAAAGCCTATGATGAGGATGACGATGATATTTATTCAACGAAACCGGTAACGAATAATCCGCAGATCGTTCCTCAGCATGGCTCGGCTCTTCCCATGGTTCCTCAGAAACAGCATCCTTAAAGCTTAAAACAGACAGCCTATGTTTAATGCAGGGAACAGATACATCGATGTGGATAAGTTAATGAAGACATTGGGCCTTTGTGTTGTCGGCTGATAAAACTGAACGCCTATAGAAAGCTTGGGCATAGGCATATATTTGCTTTTAAGCCGGTAGAAATTCTTGTCGTAACTTAAGGCTAGCCCGCTTCCCAGATAGAGTTTAGAAATAGGATTGGGATTGGTTTTCTGCGAGAAGTAATACTGGAATTCCAATGAGCCAAAATATACGTAAGCGCCATGTAGATCAACGGTTGCTCCGCCCTGCAGATCAAGAGCCGAGGTATTATTGAAAAAATATTTCACTCCCAGCCCTCCCTGCGGAATAATCAAAAAAGCTCCCGCAGAAACATAAGGAAAGAGCTTGCGTGTTGTAAGTAAATTATTTATGGAAGGTTCTTTTTTCAAGGCTATCTCCGCTGTCGGCAAAGATTCTTGCATGGCTGTCTCTGTTTCTTCAGCAAATAAGAAAGAAAATAATGAGAGAACCAATAGTAATTTTTTCATAAAACCCAATCTTTTTAAGATAAATATTAGTGTTATTTAGGTTTTATAACCATTTTTTTCTCCAAAACACCCAGAATAGCAAAAAGGTGCAAATGGCGATGATCACAAGCAGTATGGCGAAGGCGTGCTTGTATTTTTCTAAAGGCAGGGAGACATTCATGCCATAAACTGAGGCGATAATGGTGGGGATGGTAAAAATAATGGTGATAGCCGTTAAGAATTTGATGGTCTTATTGACATCGTTGGTAAATAGGATCTGATAAGAGTCTCGAAGGCTTCTGATATTTTTTACATTGACCTGACAGATATCTTCCGACTGTTTGATGGCGATCAGAAGATCCTGCAAGAGATCATAATCTTTCTCATACAGGTGGATAAATCTTCCGGAGGTGATGGATTCCAAAAGATTTTTCATGGGCACCAGTGTCGACAGGTACTGATTGAGGGTATCCTCGTTTTTTGTCAGCTGGACAATATCGTCGTTGGTGATGTTCTTTGTCATTTTTTCCTGTTCGATCACAGCATGGGAGACCAAATTGATCTGGCTGGTAAAATCTTGGGTAATTTTTAGCAGGATATATAAGAGCAGCTTTGATTTTTGCGTCGTTGCCAGGGGCAGTTTGGAACTGGCGACCTCATCGGCGATAAAGCTCTCATGAGGGGTGATGGTGATGATGTAATGGTTGGTTAAAATAATAGCGATAGAGGCGGTGCGAAGGCCTGTATCGGTATGTGCGGGGTGACGGACAAAAAGAAGAATGTTGCCCTCTTTCTGTTCGATACGGGGACTTTCAAATTTGTCCAGGGCATCATGGATATCCGCTTTTTCCAAACCTGTTAGTTTGGTGATCGTCTCAAGATCTTCATCTTTGGCATTATCGACATGAATCCAGCTGCCGATACGGAAATCTTCAATCTTTTTAAACTTTTCATCCCGTATCGTTTTAAAATAGATCTCGATCATAAGATCCTCCCTATTTATTTTAGATATCGGGTCTTAAGGGAAAAAGCAAGTGAAATTTTGATAGGCTTAATAAGTTAAGATGCTCTATGAGAAATATTACGGAGTATTTTTTACAAATTTCTGTAATTAATGCATCCAGTTCGGCAGGTATTGATTTAGGTTCCTGCAGTAGGTCGATCATTGTTAACTAAAAAAAGATGAACTTACGAATGACATTTCAGTTATTTAAACAAACGTGAGTTAAAAAATGCTTTAACTGCTACCGAAGATACTTTAGAAAAAGAGGTCGCTTGGTTCAATAGTTGTAAACTTTTATTTTGAAATTTACCCGGTGTTTGATTAATTTGCTGTTTTTTAGAAAAATAACAAAGTAAAGAACCAAGAGCAAACGTTCCTAAAATTATCATTGTTGATCTGTAATATGATTGTTTAAAGTATTATAGTTTAATCGAAAACATATTTACAGACAAGCCAAGCTCGGGGCCAATCAGATGAATT
>CAZULH010000123.1:610-3428 GCA_964621105.1 uncultured bacterium | reverse complement strand
AGCACTTTTCTCATGGATAGATAATCTGCCAGATTGGTAATTTCCCCTGAAGAATGGGAAATAAGGTCCATCACAAGAAAATATTTTCCTTCGGCATGGGAAATATTATGTACCTTTACAATAGAAGGATGATCAAGAGCAACCAATACGGAAACATCTTTTTCAAAATTTTGAATAAAATCAGGATCTTCCGTTAATTTTGGATCTAAAATTTTTAATGCATACCGTTTTTTTATAAAACGATGTTCTGCAATATAAACTTCTCCAAAAGACCCCTGTCCTATCTTTTGAATTAATGTGTAGTCACCAAATACCTTTTCTGCCATAGCTTTTTTCATCACTTTGTTTTTGCATCATAAATCTGTAAAAATTTATATGCAATTAAAATACGCCAATAAATTTAGCAAAATACCATGCGGCAATTAAAACGACTATTCCAACACCCATCCATAAAAGGTTAGGAAAACTCTTTAAACCGCCGTGAGGAGTATTTCTCACCTCGATTGTACCGATCCCGTAATCAAACTTCTGTTTCATCTGCGGCATTTTAAAAGCCTTGGGGTTTTCCTGGATCATTCGCTCACTGTCAATCCCTAAAAAGGATGCGTATTGACGAATAAAGCCAAGAGCGTATACCGAAGAAAGAAACTGGTCGATTGTTCCTTCTTCAATCGCCTGCAGATACATTTTACGAATGGATGTAGCATTTTCCACTTCCTTTAATGAAAGATGCATTTCCTCTCGTTTAACTTTAAAATTATCACCGATCTTTTTTAATTCAGAATTCATAATTGTCCTACTTCTTAAGGTTTTGCCTATTCTAGTTTGATGGCTATTTTCAATCAAATAAGAAGGATCTCTGTCCTTGTAATTTTTTCTAAAATAGCGTTTAATAAAAATAAAAAAAACCAAATCCATGAAAAAAATCCCCAAGCCTTCCTGTTTTTCCTGCAAGATTGACCTATCCTTACATGATAAGCTAAAAGAAGATCTCTCAAAAATGGGATTTGCATTTTCAAAACCCTCTTATACTCTTTTTTCTGCCAAAAAAAAAGGAATTATCTGCATGTTCTATGAATCCGGGAAATTTACCGTTCAGGGAAAAGAAAAAGATCATTTTATTGAATTCTATTTAGAACCTGAAATTATGAAAAATTTTTCCTATACCCATCCGGAGGCTTTTGTTAACTATACCGCCCGCATTGGAGTTGATGAAGCAGGCAAAGGCGATTTTTTTGGTCCCTTATGCGTCGCTTCCGTTTATGCCGATGAAGAAAAAATTAAAGAACTCCTTGCATTGGGAGTCAAAGACAGCAAGACCTTTTCCGATAAAAAGATTTTAGAGATCGGGAAAAAGCTTAAAGATCGGTTTGCCCATACCCTTCTTCGTATTTTCCCCGAGAAATACAATGAACTGTACTTGCGTTTTAAAAATTTAAATTCCCTGTTGGGATGGGCCCATGCGACAGTCATTGAAAAACTGGTCTTGCAAACCAAATGCAGCAATATCATTATCGACCAGTTCGCCAATGAATCCGTCGTTAAAAAAGCTGTAGAAAAAAAGAAGATCTCCATCCACCTCTCTCAAAGGCATCGGGCGGAAGAAGACATTGTTGTCGCCGCAGCCTCTATTTTAGCAAGATATGGCTTTTTAGAAGGCATGAAAGTATTATCGGACGAAATTGACATGCTCCTTCCTAAAGGAGCTTCTAAAAAAGTGATTGAAACGGGAGAAAAAATTGTCTCTCGCCACGGACCGCAGATTTTAGAGAAGGTAGCCAAAATTCATTTTAAAACCCATGGCGAAATTATTACTTTAGTCAATCAGGGCGAATGAATTAATAAACTGCTGTAAGTTTTCACTTTGGAACAGCTCTTTTTCACATTCTGTTGCTAACAGGTACAGTGTCTGGTTGGCAATCAAGACTTTGCCTTTAAACAGATAATTTTCATTCTGTATAACAAACTCATAGCCAAGGTGGCCGTTAAAAGAGCTCTCGTCATAAGTGATCAGCTCGTTGCCGGGATTATTTAAAAGCATCCCCTCCAAAAATCCGTCCAGACAGATCTTTTCCTGGTCTTTTTCAATTGGGACGGGATATTTTGCCGTAACAAAAAAATAGACCATCTGATGATCGGAAGATGACACATAAATCTCATATTCGACCATATCGCTGGGCATGCTTTTCTGCAGAAGCTGCGGTGTTTCCGGGAAGGAAATGCTATATTTCTTCGAAGAAATCTGCTGCCAGCTGCCGGCAGACAGACAAAGAGCGGCAATGGCGGCAACAAAATACATACTTAACTTATTAATCATATTTACTCCTTGTATTATGATGATTTTTCTATAGGACCATTAGACAGATGATAGAACCATTGACCTGCATACACGAGCACAAACACCACCACCATGACCACAATAAAAGCCAATATCAAATTAAATATGGCCTTTAGAATGGAAAACATCTGCACTTCTGCAAGCGCCAAAACATATAAAATTAATGCCCAAATCCCCACAATTAACTGGGTAATTAACAGAGAGAACAACAGCCAGAACTCAACTTTGGACAAGGCATAAGCCTCCGGAAAATTTTTAAATACGCTTGTACCGAAAATAACAAGCATAAAAAACCAGATGACAACGTTGATAATCATAGGTATGTTCGACCAGGCGAGAGATGCCCTGATCTGTCTATAGTCTCCATGACCGCCTATCCACTTCCCTGTAAACGCTACAAATACGGAAGCTACGGAAAAAACGATATAGCCCCATAATGGCGACAGGATAATAGCTCCGAGCAAAATAGCAGGAAACTGG
>CAZULH010000123.1:0-600 GCA_964621105.1 uncultured bacterium | reverse complement strand
GCCGAGCGAATAGCTTTGGGCAATCCCGAACAAAGATCCCAATCCATAGATAGCTGACAAAATCCAGATACGGTAATTGGGGTTAAAGGTGATTATTTCCCGAATAGTCTGACGGGGATGCACCCACATGGAGAGCCATGGATTTTTAGTTAACATAATTACACCTACATTAATCCTTAATTATAGTTTAATTAAGAAAAGGCAATAATTACAATTATTATTTACCAAACTTAAAAATTAAATAATTGGCAATAAAAACAAGAAAAATAAAAACAAATAAAAACCCAAGCCCGAAAATGAGATTGATAACAGATTTAGCAAGGGAAAAGCCCTGCACTTCCTGAACAGATTTTATTAAAAGAATTAAAGACCAAGCACTTGAGATAACACAGATCGAGTTTAAAAAAAACACGGAGTGGCCCTTAAACCCCTCTGTATATTGATGAAGAAAAACAGCTGCCGCTACCCAGGAAATAACAACTAAAACCGAAGGCAGCGCCGACCATGCAACTGCATGAACGACCTGCATATAGGATGCTTCCCCTTCAATAAACTTCCCGGATAAGAACAAAGCTAAAGAAAAAACAAAAAAGCAGCCTA
>CAZULH010000122.1:1523-3442 GCA_964621105.1 uncultured bacterium | reverse complement strand
CATTGCAATTTTCAATTTCGCCAAATGCCAAACTTAACGTAGAAGGAGCTGTTTTTAAAAGACCGGTAAAATTAGAAGCTTTTGTAACACCGCCCAAAGATCATTCCATGATTATTACCTTGGATAAAAAGAAAAAAATCTTATCCATGCAGCTATCCGGACATATAAAGGTAAACAACTTACTCGATCCAAACAAATCCTTAGAAATTAACAAACTGGAATATCACTGCAGTGACAGCGCATGGAAACCCGATCATTTTTATGCTTTTCCTGTTAATCTACAGCTTGATGAAAATGACAGGCCCGTTCCTATTAATAACACTCATAATAAAGCGCTTGAAATGGTTGCGGCTTCAATAATTGCACCTAAATGGAAAACTTTTTAAATTCCAAAAAAGATCGGTATTAAAGAATCCTCTTCCATGCATTGTTTGAGATAGTCGCCGTATTCGTTATTTTTATAAGTATCGGCTAATGCAAGAAGCTGATTTTCATCGATATATCCAAGCCGATAGGCAATTTCCTCAATACAGGCGATTTTTATCCCCTGTCTTTTTTGGATGATCTCGATAAAGCTTGCAGCCTCGTGAAGAGAAGCAAAAGTTCCCGTATCCAGCCATGCATGGCCTCTGCCGAGAAGCTGTACTTTTAATTTATTTTTTTGCAGATAGACCTGATGTAAGTCGGTGATTTCCAGCTCATTTCTTTTAGAGGGTTTTAAGCTAGCGGCATATTCGCAGACATTCTCATCATAGAAGTACAGTCCCGGAATAGCAAAATGGGATTTGGGGATTTCTGGTTTTTCTTCGATGCTGAGAACTTTTTTTTCCTGGTCAAATTCCACAACGCCGTATCGCCGAGGATCCTGAACATGATAGCCGAAGATAAGCGCTTCCTGAGACTGATTAGCTTTTTGCAGAATCTGAAACAGATCGTTCCCATAGAAGATATTATCACCTAAAACAAGGCAGACAGGATGATTTTGGATAAAGTCTTTTGCAATTAAAAAGGACTGAGCGATCCCTTCCGGTTTTTTTTGCACAGCATAACTGATCTGTAACCCCAAATGCGAGCCGTCGCTTAAGAGCTCTTGAAATCGGGGCGTATCTTCCGGCGTGGATATGATAAGGACTTCCTGTATGCCGGAGAGCATTAAAACAGAGAGAGGATAATAGATCATAGGCTTATCGTATACAGGAAGAAGCTGCTTGGAGATAACATGAGTGACCGGAAAAAGGCGAGAGCCCGATCCTCCTGCTAAAAGAATGCCTTTTCTATTTTTTTTCATGGTAGATATAGATCCCTTTTAATCCCCGAAAATATTCATTGTAATCAAGACCATAACCGACAACGAATTCATTTTCAATTTCAAAGAGGGACCAGTCGGGGCGATAAGAAGTAACATGAGGGGCATTTGTTTTAGTTAAAAGAACAAGGCTTTTAATGCTTGCAGGATTTTTTTTCGCTAATTGCAAAACTACCTGGGAAAGGCTGTTGCCGGAATCAAAAATATCATCGACGATAAGAACATCTTTTCCTTCTATCTGCAATCGATCTATCCCGAAGAGCGTAAGCTCCCCTCTTTTTGTACCTCCATAGCTTTTGGCGCGAAGATATTCTAAAGATGTATTTTCCGGAAGTTCTTTCATTAGATCAGAAGCGAACATAAAAGCGCCTTTTAGGATCATGACCAAAACAATTGGCCTGCCCTGATATTCTTTTGAGAGCGTTTTAGAAACATCAACGATCTTTTTCTGTATTTCTTCATAGGAGATATAAGGAAGCAGCTCGTAGCTGTTTTCTGAAAGAGGTTGGGCTAAAATACTTTGGAAAAACATAACAAATCCAATAAAACTTAATTTACTGAGCTTCCCCTTCTTCATTTGAGAACTTGCACCCTTTAGCCATTAATAGATCGA
>CAZULH010000122.1:0-1513 GCA_964621105.1 uncultured bacterium | reverse complement strand
ATTTTGTATGAACATAAAAAATAAAAAAATAGTGAGTTTATACGTCTTTTTTTTCATCTTTTAAAAACTTACATCCTTTAGCCGTTAATTGATCGACATAATCTAAAGAATAGTCATTTTTCAGAAAAGATTTATCCTCGAGCATAAACAGATGAAAAGGAATGGTTGTTTTAATGCCGGTAATATGAAATTCCCGCAAGGCGCGCTTGGCATGCGCGATCGCTTCTTTTCTATCTTTTCCTTTTACGATCAGTTTAGCGATCATGGAATCATAGTATGGAGAAACGCGATAGCCGGCATAACAGGCCGTATCAATCCTTACATGAGGGCCACCCGGAGGAATAAAATAACTTAAAACACCCGGACAGGGTGAAAATTCGTTAGAAGGATCTTCAGCATTGATACGAAATTCAATCACATGGCCGTCAAAGACAATATCTTTCTGTTTGAAAGAGAGCTTTTCTCCCATAGCTATACGGATCTGTTCTTTTAAAAGGTCTTTGTTCGTCCATTCTTCCGTGACGGTATGTTCGACCTGAATACGGGTATTCATCTCCATGAAGTAGAACTTATGATCTTTATCGACGAGAAATTCCACCGTGCCGACAGAATAATAATTAGCTGCTTTAGCAATAGCGATTGCCGCCTGGCCCATTTTTTTTCTAAGGGCCGGTTTAATGATAGGACTTGGCGATTCTTCGATCAGTTTCTGTCTTCGTCTTTGGATTGTGCAGTCCCTTTCTCCCAAATAGACATAATTACCATGCTTATCGCCGATAATCTGCACTTCGACATGTCTAGGATTTTCGATCATCTTTTCTAAATAAACATCGGAATTATTAAAATTGGCTTCCGCTTCCGTTTTTGCAGCGATAAATTTTTTTATTAGCTCTTCCTCTGAATAAGCGATCCTTATTCCTTTGCCACCGCCTCCGGCTGAAGCTTTGATAAAAACGGGATAGCCGATTTTTTTTGCTTCTTTCTGTACTTCTTTTATATCTTCGACAATACCGTCTGAACCTGGAATAACAGGACATTTCGCTTTTTTTGCTAAAGCTTTTGCCTGAGCCTTATCCCCTAAAAGAGCGATCGCTTCAGCAGACGGCCCGATAAAGTTCAGACCACAGCTCGAACAGATAGCAGCAAAGTTAGGGTTTTCGCTTAAAAAGCCGTATCCGGGATGCAGCGCATCAGCTCCGGTTATCTCGCATGCCGATAAAACATTAGCGATCTTAAGGTAAGACTGGGAAGAAGAAGGGTTGCCGATACAGACAGCCTCATCGGCCAGAAGGACATGCAGGGCTTCCGCATCCGCTTTAGAATACACGGCCACAGTAGGCAGTCCTAAATCATGACAGGCCCGAATAATACGAACGGCTATTTCTCCCCGATTGGCTATCAAGACTTTCATAAATTATCCTATGACAAATAAATGTGTGCCGAATTCTACCGGCTTACCGTTATCGATCAATATTTCTTTAATGGTTCCAGAAGCGTTGGCTTTCACTTCATT
>CAZULH010000121.1:0-3502 GCA_964621105.1 uncultured bacterium | reverse complement strand
GCATATGTAAAAGGATGCTGCCGCCGATAATAAAAAGGACCCAAAAAAAGAAAAATAACCGCATATAATTACTGCAGGGCTTCTTCTACCCATTTTTTGATGGTATCAAAATCCCTCAGTCCGATCAACCTTCCTTCTTCTTTTCCATTTTTAAATAAGATCAAAGTAGGAACGGAAGATACCTGATACTGCTCGGCAAGAGCCTGATCCTTGTCGATATCAATTTTACCGACGCGGGCCTTGTCTTCAAAGTAATTGGCAATTTCTTCCATCACAGGCGTAAGCATACGGCAGGGGCCGCACCAGGTAGCGAAAAAATCGACAACAGTAACGCCCTTTCCGATATTTGAAGAAAAATTTTCGTTATCTAAATTTTTAATTTCAGCCATTATAGCCTCCAATTTTTCCATAAGTATGGAAGGGACTATCTTTTTTTTCCATCCTTAAGATTTTCAATAAATAGACGAAATGGCTATAATGATAATCTTTTTGCGGCCATGGCGGAATTGGTAGACGCGCTAGATTCAGGTTCTAGTCGAAGTAATTCGGTGGATGTTCGAGTCATCTTGGCCGCAAGATTCTTTCCACATCCTTTTCTTCTTTTCTTTTCTGATAGTCATAATGCATTAAATTAAGCGTTCCGATAACAATCCCGACAATACAAGGATTAAAGGGGATCCCGTAATTCACAAGAAAGGTCAAAGAAACACTCGCCATAAAACCCATGGCAAGATAAGCCATGCATTTACCTCTGATGAGATTCATCAGTTCATCGGCCCTGCATAGATCATTATTCTTTTTGGCCTGCCAGTGCCTTACGCCGGAATGCAATAGGGAGCCGGCCGCATAAGTGCCGCTTAAAAGACCTAAAACCAGAACAACGCTCATAATTAATAATCCTATTTTTAATAAGTGATAATTATATCATTAAAAATAATAATTGTCAATGAAATACACTTGGATAATTTAACGTATGATTATAACAGTCAGTTACTTAGATTTAGTGCTCTTTTCGAGAACCGCAAGCCCAGACTCTAAATCGCTGACTATCTTGGCGATAGCTTCGTTTTTATCCATAGAGTAATAAAGCTTGGGATCTATGTATTCTCCAAAAGTAACCGTTATTTTTCCAAAAGGCCTCGGAAACTTATGATGCCGATTCCATACCTCATACCCCCCATCGATGTAGACAGGAAGAATTTTTGCATGGGTAATATAAGAAATCAGCCCAATCCCAGGCTGAAGCTTTTGCATTTTTCCATCCCTCGTTCGGGTTCCTTCCGGAAAAATCAAGATTTTCCGTCTCTGATGAACAAGGTCTTTGAGCAACCTAAAAATTTTACGATCGCCCACTTTCCCTGAAATTGGATGCGTATTCAAAGCGCTGATCAATTTTTTAAAAAAAGTATTTTTAAATAGCGTTTCTCTTCCAAGAAAATGAATTTCTTCCGGACAGGCCAGAGTAATGGCCGCAGGATCAAAATAGGAAGCATGATTAGCTGCAATAATTGCAGGACCGGAAAGATAATGCTCCCTGCCGTATACAGTAAATCGATAAAACACTTTCATTATCAGCCAGGTTATGCAGTAGACAAGAAAATACAAAAATCCCATCGGTTTTTTTTTCTGTCTTCTTTTCACTAATTTCAAAATACGATGAACCACCTGTTCTATCGACATGCTGGTCGTATCGATTAAAATAGCATCTTCCGCCTGTCTCAAAGGAGAGACTTCTCTTTGCGAGTCCATCTGATCGCGCCGTTTGATCTCTTCCAATATTTTTTGCTGGTTAATTTCTTCTTTCTTTTCCGGAAATTTTTCTAAAAATTCTTTATATCTTCTTTTAGCCCTTTCTTCCGGCGAGGCAACTAAAAATATTTTCAGCTCGGCTTGCGGAAAAACCACGGTCCCCATATCTCTTCCTTCAAAAACGGCATGATGCTCTTTAGCAAAAGCCTGCTGTAATTTAACGAGATGCTCCCTAACCTTTTTAATCGATGCAATTTTTGATACCTGATTCGTTATTCGCTCTGAGCGAATCTCTAAAGAAACATCCTGATTATTGACCAAATATCGTTTTTCTTCATGATGGTCTGTTTGAACTTCAAATATAAAAGACGGCAGAAGATCTAAAATCTCCTGTTCGCTTTCTTCTTTTTTATTTTCTAATACATACCAGGTAAAACAGCGGTACATCGCACCGGTATCGAAATATACAAAGCCCAGTTTTTTTGCGACTCTTCTAGCCACCGTCGATTTGCCGCTGCCGGCAGGGCCATCTATAGCAATAATCATCCGCTTCCTATAACTTTAAAAAGACATACAGCAAAGGCGCTGTCAATAATAATGAATCGATCATGTCCAGCACACCGCCAACGCCGGCCAATTTAGAACTATCTTTAATTTGAACATCCCGTTTAAGAAGGGACTCCGACAGATCGCTGATCTGTGCAAAAATTCCTAAAACCAGTCCAAGAATAACCGCATTTAAAAAACTCAGGCCCATTCCCAAATGAAAATTTAGAGCGATCAAATAATACCCGACGCTTGCAACAATAGCAAACACCAGCCCGCAAGCGGCCCCTTCCCATGTTTTTTTAGGGCTGACAGCAGCAGCCAACTGATTTCTCCCTAAATACGATCCTCCGATATAAGCAAATATGTCCGTAACTTTGACGACAACCAAAAGATAGCCTGCCCAGATAGCCCCATATATATGATGATAGATTATCGAATAGATCATCCCCATGGGCACAACGATATAAGCAAGGGCAAAAACATAATAGGCAAGACGATGGATCGATCCTTCAATATGACGAAATGTCATAATAAATAATGCGGTAAGAATTAGAAAAAATATACCCAATGGAAGAACAGCAAAAGAATACCCGCTTACATAAAAAGAAAAAATCTGTACCAATGTAATTACTATGATCCAATTTCGCGACAGATCGACCTGCTTGATTTGTGCAAAATGAAAAAATTCAATTGCCGCAATCGCCGCAATAATGCCGATCACAATACAGTTAACCAATGACATAAAGGGATGATCGGCAAAAAATAATAGTCCCAGCACAACAAGAACGCTAATAACCGTAACAATTAGCCGCTGAAAAAAATTTGCCAAATTGAACATGCTATCCCCCAAGCCTTCTCTGCCTTTTTTGATATTTTTCAATTACTTCTAACAAATGGTCTTCAGAAAAATCCGGCCACAGCGCATCCATAATGACCACTTCGGTATAAGAAAGCTGCCACAGCATAAAATTACTCAATCTCTGTTCTCCGCTTGTACGCACTAAAAGATCCGGGTCTCTCCATTTGGCAGTATCCAAATACATCGAAAGCAGATCTTCTGTAATATCCTGTTTGGAGATTTTCTTTTTTTCAAAATCTTCCAAAATCTTACTGATCGCTCGGCGTATTTCGTCTCTGCCCCCATAATTCAACGCTAAAATCAATTCGATTTTTTTGCAATCACGGGTTGCTTCTTTTGTATCAT
>CAZULH010000120.1:0-3537 GCA_964621105.1 uncultured bacterium | reverse complement strand
AAAAGCATCAACAACCTGGTGTTGTCTCCAGTGTTTATATTCTACTCTGATTGTTTTAAATAACCGAGAGCGGAATATCAGCTCTTCTCGCAGCATTTCCTGAAGAAAATGCTGGATGTCTTGCTGTAGATTTTCAATTTGTTCTTTTTTATCTCTTTTTAAGGTTTCAATATCATCGTTTACTTTTGTAAGTTCTCGGTTTCTTAAATGGGAGGTTCTTTCCTTTACAGCTTGTAATTGTTCAAGGGAGGTGCAAAACAGCTTTTCTAAAGACCGTCTCTGCCAATTGTTTTTATCCTGCAAAAGGATGTAACGCAATCTCCAATCTACGGCACGTGTGCTCTTAATGCTTCTGCCTCTTCCGAAAATTTCCACCTGTGCCCCAAGCATTCTTTTGACAATCTGGCTTTCTATAATTTGGGCGTTTTGAATCAGCTTATATCTAGATTCATAAACAATTTTTCTTAAAACAGATTCTTCATCAACTCCATCAAATCTAACGCCCATAAGCTGGTCGGCTATAGCATCGTCGAAATCGATCATTTCATTTAAGTGATCAAGATGAATCTGGCAAACTCTGCAGATTGCTTCTTTTTCGGGATCATCTTGATATTTTATTATGAGCTGTTCTAAAGCATTTTTAAAATGGCCGAGAAATATTTTCGTTCCTTCAACAGGGGAATGTGTGCCCTTTGCAACTTGATTGATGATTGTAAGAGCGATATCTCTGATTTTAGTCGTCGATTGAAAATCTAATAATGAATCTACTTTGTTCACTACTTCAGGTAGTTCCATCGTAGCATTGCTTTGTACATAAAAATGAGAGCCCTTTAAGAAAACAAACCGTGTTTTTTCTCCTGTCGTCTCATCGGTAGCAGTTGCATATAAACACGGAATTGTTGCGCTATGGGCAGCCTGGGTGGTAAAAGGAGTAAAGGGCTTTAAGGAATGGCCCTTGCCATATTGGTCTACAGTTGTTCCTTCTTCGTATTCGAATGGGGTGTTGTAACATAAGACTAGATTTTGAAAAAAAAGGGCTACCCGGCGATCTAAATGGTCCTGTATTTGAGGCGTTTTTTCTTCTATTATTCTATGTAGATCGGCAAATCTAGGGGCAGCTGCCTGTAATTGCACTCTTGCTGCATCCCGTTTTTTTGTTTTAAGGGCTGCTTTTAGATCGTGGACTTCTCTTAATCCCCAGTCCTGTACGGATGCGGCTGCAAATTCCTGTTTTTGCCAGGAACAGGCTTTTATATCTTCTGCACCCTCTCGATGAGGTAAGAAATCTGTAGGTATTCTTTCCGGTTTAACATGAGGCACTGCAAAACAGGTTTGCGCAGCAGTGGCCGGGGTGATTTGATCAAGAGAGGTAAGCATATTTGTCCTTTAAATATTTAAAGGATATTATTTTATAATAAAATGATTAAAAATGCTATTTTTTTATTAGGTCTAGTAACAAATACTTGTTATTTTATCGTTATAAAACGGAAGAAGGATTGTTGTGAAATATAATTGAATCATACGCTTTTTTAATGATTTCAAAGTTATCTCTATCTCCGCCTTTATCAGGGTGATGTATTTTGCTGAGGGAATAATAAGCTTTTTTCGCATCGGTGTCTTTTTCAATACCAAGGATAATACGAGCCCTTTCAGGATGGATTGAATCTGTAAGGGAAAAGAAGTTAGAATGCCAAGCTAGATTTGTAAGGTTTAGAGTGGTTCGGCATCGTTCGATCTTTTCTCTTATTTCGCTAGAGAGGTGATTAGCGATGTTTGCAATAACCGTTTCTATATTTGTTCCGGATTCAAGGGATTCGATTGCGTTTTCAAATGAATATATTTGTTTAATTTCGTTTAATTTTTTTAATACAGAATTAAAATGAGTCAAATGTTTAGTTATGTTAATCGCTAAATTTCCTTGAATTTGATGTGCTTTAAGTTTTTTTATGAGATCTAGTTTTGCAGAATCAATATATTCGTATATTTGTTTTTGCAGGGAATCAATTTCTTCTTTTAAATTACTTGTTGGATCAATTTGCTGTTGAAGATAAGTAATCGTTTTTTTGATTTCGGATTGAAGCTCTTTGAATATATTTAATTTATTATCTAGTGATAGATCTTCACTACATTGAAATCTTTCAGTGTCAGTATCTGCTAAATTGGGACTCAATCTTTTTAATAAGGAGAGCCTAAGCCTTTCTTTGGGTATTACTGTTGCGGTTAATGGTCCGGATATTATATTAGCTAGATTATTTAACTTTTCAGTCATCATGCGCTTTGTTTGCATGTTTTCTGAATCGTAATTGCGAATAATTCTTCTTTTGGAAAGGGCTGTTTTGAAATCGATAAGTAATATACTTAAGTCAGCCAGTTCATTTTTCCATTGATTATTATCTTCCGGATTATCTATAGAACTTAAATATTTAACTTGTTCTAAAAGCTTTTGTTTTTCTGTGATTTCAGAAAGTGTTTCATTATATAAATTTACAAAGGCACGTTCTCCTGAGATGATTTCGGCTGTCTTTTCAATTTGAATCTGCACTGTTTCAATGCAATCTGTTATTTTTTCTTGCAACTTGGATAGAGCGAAAATAGAAAGAAATATTAAACTGCGACAGACAACTATTCCTATAATTTCAAACAGTTCTGCTGAAAGAAAACGAACCTGACTACCAACTTTTTTTAAAGTCGAGCTAAAGCTTGGTGAAATTTGTTTAGAAAAAATTGTATTGATAAGAGAGAGAGGAACAGAGACTATAAGGGTGATTGAATCATAAATTGTTTTTACCGATCTTTGTAGAAGTAAAATTGATCGCAGCGCTACTTCCAGAATTAAGATTTCTAATGGATCGTCATTGCGATTAAAGAATTTAGGCATCAATTCTTTGATATATATGTTTGTAGAATTAATTGGTGTTATATCTTCTAATAAATGTTTTATTTTGTTGTTATAACTGGATAATTTCTGACTTAAATTTTCTAACTTCATAAGAACTACGATTTTTTAACATATATTGTAATGTTTAATTAAAAAAACGTCAATTTATTTAATAAATAATATTATTTTTTTAAAAACGTAAAGTTAATAATTTTTTTAGTAAAATATTTTTTTATATCAACTTAAATATCTGATTGTTAAAGATATAATTCTTCTCTGAATTCCATCAGGTCAGGTTTACTAATGGTTCTTCAACGCTTTAAGACAAATTTTTTAATGAAAATTGTTAAATATCTTGTAAAAAAAGATTTTGATAAAAAAATCATGTATTTGCAAAAGCCTTAATAAAGATTTACTTTAAATAAGTGCTACCCAAATGGCTAATTAACAGGAACCTCTAATCGGTGATGGAGTATAGAATGGGGCAAGGTCATTTCTCGTACATATTGGACTTTATTTTCTGAGTAATATTGTAAAAGAGGATCATTTTTCTTGCAGTTAGTTAAGTACAAAATAAAAATAATAAAAATAAAAAAAAATATTTTTACTAAAAATAAATCTTTATCATAATTCTTCCAAAATTTTTTGGAGAATTTTAT
>CAZULH010000119.1:0-3677 GCA_964621105.1 uncultured bacterium | reverse complement strand
GATTTGTGTCTTTAGTTTTTTTCTGTTTTTTATTTTAGCTTTTGGTCTTGTTCCTGTTCTTTATTCATACGTTCATTTTTCTTCTTTTTATGCACAATGGTTTTGTTTAGTGATCCCATTTCAGGGAATGGTTTCTGTTGTGTATGCTTTTTTTTTAGGCAAAAAAAAACCGTACGGCATTAGCATATTTTTAATTATTTGCATCTTGATAAAAATAGGTCTTGCTCGACAGCTCATTCTTTTGGGGATAGGGACAATAATTCCTCCATTAGGAATAAAGGGCAGCATCATTAGCCATGCGAGCATGAGTATATTTCAAGTAACGGTTCTTTTTTATTTTTTTGGCAAAAATCAAAAAGATTTGTTTTTTTCAGCATGTAAAGTTAATTTCTTTTTACTAAAAAAAATTCTATTGCACGGTCTTCCTTTTTCTCTGTCTCGTGCTTTAGAAAGTATCATATGGTTTTTCTTTTATTCGCTAATGGCTATCTATGCTTCTAATCATTTTTCTCTTATGGCAATTAGTCAAACGTATATTCTTTATCTTCCTGTGGTCATTGAGGGGATGTCTTTTGTTATGATGAGTGTTTTTTCCGAATCATTAAAAAATAATAAATGGTTCTTATTAAATAAGTTGGTTTTTTCTTTTTGTTATTTATATGTTATTATTTTAGTTCTTTTTTACATAGGAACGGAATCGCTTTTCTTAGTGCCGTCGTCTTTTGAGAAATTTATTCAATCTTCAAAGGGAATCGACTTTTTTCATCAACTGCTTCTTTTTACTTTTATTAGCTATCTTTTTAGAGGATGCGCCAGTTTTTTTACAGCAGGACTAAGCGCTATGAAAGATTCTATTTTTTTATTAATAATTGCGCCAATTTTAGGAGTAGTATTTTTATTAATACCCGGTTTTTTTCTTTTTATTTCGCAAATAGAAGATATATTAAAATATCAATATATCATAATTTTATATAATTTATCTTTATTTGTAATTTTCTTATTACGATATAGAAAAATTAGAGACAGAATTATATTAGAAAATACATTTGATTATTTTTTTGAAAAATAAGCTATTGGCTGGTTACCAGTCGTACTCCTACTCTTGAATACCCCTGTCGGGGAGGACGAAAAGAACGGAAAGAGGGGTGTGTATCGTAAAAACTCCATATTCCTCCTCGAACAACCCGATAGGTGCCTTCTAGAGGAAACCGAAAATTGCTGGTTTGCGGGTACCATTGATATTTAGAGGATGTCCATTGCCATGCAATTTGTGTCATTCCAATAAGACCATTTTCTGAAATTAAACCTTTATTTTTTGCAGAGAACCTATTTAATAATGGGAAAGGGCCTTTATTTTTTTTATAAGTGTTTTGGATCTTTCCTAAAGAAGCCGCTATTTCCCATTCTTCTTCACTAGGAAGCCTTTTATTATAATATTGAGCAATGATTATAGCTTCAAAATAGGTTAATCCCATGCAAGGATTATCTTTAGGATATAGGCGATTTTTCTTCCAATAGATTGGGTTGATCATTTGTTTTTTTATTAAAGGAAGAACCATTTCAATTGTTACAAAATAATCGTCCATTCTAAAAGGAGGGATAGTTATTTTGTGTTTTGGTGCAGTATCCATCCGTATATGTTCTGATCCGATTTCGTATTCGCCTCCAGGAATATAAATGCTCATAATGTTCTCAATAAAAAGTGTTTATATCTAGAAACAACTAATCTCATTATTTTGTAATGATCATGATTTGTAATGATTTTTTTTGTAAAACAAGAGTTTGGTATTGGATGAGGATAAGAAAAATGATAATCATATCCTTGTAGATATTTTAAACTTTCCTGATATCTTAAGCGTGCTTTAAAAACGTCGTGTATTTTATTGCTGAACAGGTAATTTTTGCTTTGATAAATTAATTGGTTTGTCTGATACAAATAGGACCAAGGAGACAATGAAGAGAAAGAAAAATATTGTCCATATATAGGTAATCCAGTCAATGTCATCGAGTGGATTATGGAAAGAAAAATTGGGTCGTGATTATTCTCATGAATATCTTCTAATTTAAGAATCCCGAAACCTAAACGTTCATATTTTAATCTTTTATGATAAGGAGCTGTAATAGCATCTTTTAATCCGGGAGCTGGTAATTCGAAACCGTTTTGTGTGGCATGATAGCCGGATATAAGTAAGGAAAGATCTAAATCATTCGCTTGCATATTGGCGGGTCCATAAAAAAAACTTCCGTTAGCCATTATTCCTAGTATTTTTGCAGAAGGGCTCCTTTCTTTTATGAATTGTTTGCAAAATTTGATTATAAAGTCTTTGTTTATAGCAAGATATCTGTTCACAATCCGTTTTTTTTGAACCAAAGAAGAAAATAACCACCAAACATTTGTTTGCTTATGCATCAATTGATGAAAACTTTCTAAAGTATCTTGAAACGTTTCGAAGTTTTCTTTTTTTATTTTGGGATTGATATGAAAGTTTGGCCAAACAACGAGACCTTTTTTGAAGGAAAGACTGCTAGAAGAATGAAAAATAGCTTTTTTTTGAATAGCCAGATAAGAGCTTTGTTTGATTGTTATATTTTTAGCGGATAGCAATGAAGAGATAGATTGAAAAATACTTTGTTTGACAGGGGTTTTTAAGGAAAGTGCCTTTTGTAGGGCATGGGTAGCTTTAGGTGAAATAATTCGATGAAAACGTCCGTCTAACATATCATAATCATTCATGCTGTCACCTACGGCTATACATTGATGAGGGAAGAGTCCTTCAAGCAATAAAATGTAATTAATCGCCGTACTTTTTCCTGCATATGCCGGTAAAACGTCTATCCAATAGCGGTTATTATGAAAATCAGAGCGTATTTCAGCGTATTTTTGAATAATTGGAAGTTGGTGTAAATAAGCAATAAATGTGTCTCGTCTTTTTTTTGAAGAGGCCCAGTAACTTTTTCTGCGAATATTATTAGAAGTTTGTAATTGAACGTCGAATTTTTTTTCATCAATTTCAAATGAATGTAGGGGGAGCCAGAAAGAAGAATTAAATAATTCATAACACTGATCTAAGTGTAATTGGGATTTTTTTATATGATATATACGGTTGCCTACATCAGTAATAAGATAGTTCGGTAAAGGAATTTTATGTTTATCAAGGGCTTCTAAAGCGAGTTCTTTACATCTTCCGGTTGCATAAATAATTAATAAATTATTGTTAATAGTGCTTGAAAATGGTTCTTCTAGGTAGGTTCCGTCGAGGTCTAGCGCAAGCACCTTAAAGTCAGCGTTATGTGATTTTTTCATAAATCAATCTAATTTGTTTGGCTACGTTATTCCAAGAACAGTGATTCACTGTGCTTGCAATTTTTTTTCTGATGCTTTCTTTTAACCAATCATTTTGTAAAAGGGTTTGGACAGAATAAAAAAAAGCATTTTCATCATCTTTGGGTACTAATTGTCCATTGATGTTGTGAGAAATAGTTTCGCTTAATCCTCCCACCGCATAAGCGGCTACGGGGACACCGGAAGAAATGGCCTCTATAGCCACTAATCCAAAAGGCTCATATAGACTTGGCATTACTACAACATCTGAAGCTGAATAATACCATTTTAATTTTGCATGAGAGATTTGTCCGAAATATTCAACTTGAGGGTGTTTTTTGCACCATAATTCATG
>CAZULH010000118.1:0-3747 GCA_964621105.1 uncultured bacterium | reverse complement strand
TTTTCAGGAATTGTTCTTGGACGATCAGCAGCAGATCTTTTATAATTTTTGATAAAGCCAAAAACAAGGACCGCGCCTATGCGACGCTATGCATCAAAGATCGGGCCATCTCATACGCCTAAAATTATTAAGTATCTGATTTCAATTACTGCTATTGTAAGTTTTGTCTGCATGGCCTTTGCACCCTTTTTTGAAAAGACAAGCCTCTACGCTCTTTTCTCTTTGTCCTATTATGGAATACAACAAGGATATTTTTGGCAGATCATCACCTTTCTATTCGTGATTCCAAGCATAGGGTTTGATTTCAATTTTATCCTGCATATGATTTTCAATCTGTATTTGTTGTGGATATTCGGAACATCCTATATCCAGTACCGGTCGGTCAAACGTTTTATTCTTCTTTATTTTGCAAGCGGTATTACCGCAGGGCTTTTAGGACTTGGAATGATGGCCCTCTTCGATCCTTCTTATGTGCTATCAGGCAATATGCTGCCCCTTTTTGCTCTGCTTACCGCGTGGATACGCTTTAATCCGAAAGCTACTTTTCATATCCTCCACAGCATCCCCCTGAAAGCGACATGGATCGTCATCGGCATTATCGGTCTAAATCTGCTTGTTGATGTTTCCCGCTATGACTATGTAAGCTTTATCGCAACGCTAACTTCTGTCGGCATCGGCTATCTTTTTTCCCTTATTCCGGCAAAATCAGGTTCGTAATTTTCGAAAAAAGTCCTTCATTAATAAAGAGCAGGGTTCTTTAAGAACATGCTTGGTCACATCGATCTGATGAATGGGATGGTCATAAGAGAAAAGATCGATCCAGCTTCCATTGGAGCCTACACGAGCATCTTCTGTTGCCCATACAAGCCTTTGAATCCGAAATAACAGCATGGCGCCTGCGCACATGACGCATGGTTCCATAGTACAATATAAGGTTGTGTCCGTAAGCCTCCAGTCGCCGATCTCAGAAGCAGCTGTAGAAAGACAGATCATTTCCGCATGGGCTGAAGCGTCTTTCAAACTTTCTACCTGATTATAGCCTCTAGCGATAATTTGCCCATTCTTAACAAGAACGGCCCCGACGGGCACTTCTTCTTTTTCATAAGCTTTTTTTGCTTCTTTAAAAGCCTCTTTCATGAAAAAAATATCTTGGATCTCTTCATTGGTGCAAATTGTTTTTTTAGAAATAAAGCTCATAGACCTTCTCTTCTTTTCTCAATAGCATAACGCCCTCACAATACATTCTCAAGGGGAATTCCTATTCAAAAAACTTTTCCTATCTTTATAGACGTTTTTATAGTTGCTCTCTTTTCTCTCTTAAGATAGAATAGTAAGGAAATAAGTTAAGGATATTTATCCTACTAAGGGAGTTAACGAATGTCATTAGATAAAGGCACAAAAGAAGAAATTACAAAAAAGTTTCAACTACACGAAAAAGATACCGGTTCTGCAGATGTTCAAATTGCAATTTTAACAGAAAGGATTGCCGAGTTAACAGAACATTTAAAAGCAGCTCCAAAAGACCACAGCTCAAGACTGGCTCTATTAAAACTGGTAGGACAAAGACGCAAATTGCTCGACTATCTGAATTCCACAGATACCAAGCGTTACCAAACGCTAATTATGCGTTTGAACTTAAGAAAATAATTATTTGACAGGCGCACAAAGATAGAGAGCAGAAAAAAGAATTCAAACTTAAGTTTGAACTTTTCTTTCTGATTTTCTATCTTTTTTCCTGTCAGATCTAAAACAAGGTATATATACATGAAAAAAAGTCATATTACTGTCGAATTGGATTCAAATAAAAATTTGACATTCGAGACAGGAAAAATAGCAAAACAGGCGCATGGAAGCGTTTTAATTCATTGCGGAGATACAACAGTACTTTCTACCGCATGCGCTTCAGCTGCCCCTCTAACCGAAGCAGATTTTCTACCACTGCGGGTTGATTATCAGGAAAAATTTTCTTCAACGGGAAAAACATTAGGCGGATTTATCAAAAGAGAAGGCAAGCCTTCTACTCATGAGATCCTTACAAGCCGACTGATCGACCGTTCCCTACGCCCTCTTTTTGAAGAAGGCTACTATCATGAGATACAGGTCCTCTCTTATGTGTTTTCCTTTGACCATGACCATACTCCTGATGTTTTGGCCATCTGCGCCGCTTCTGCCGCACTATCCATCTCGCATATTCCTTTAATTAAGCCCCTTGCCGGCGTACGGGTAGGCTATATCGAAGAAAAATTTGTAGTTAATCCTTCTGTTAAAGAAATGGAAAACTCCCGATTGGATCTGATACTGGCAGGAACAGAAGATGCTATCTTAATGATCGAAGGCTTTTGCGATTTTTTAAGTGAACAGCAAATTATCGATGCCATCGAATTCGGCCACAGCAAGATCAAACTGATCTGCCAGGCTATTTCTAACTGGCAGAAAGAGATCGGCAAAGAAAAAGACCTGTCTACTCTTCATAAACTGCCGAAAGAAGCAAAAGAAGCCGTTGAAAAAATCGCCGCTTCTTCGCTGAAAAAAGCCCTTATTATCAAAGATAAAAAACAACGAGAACTTGCTTTTGCCAATATTAAAAAAGAAGTTAATGAAAAGCTTTTGGAAGTTGAAGAACCCCAGTTTTCTTCCCGAGATGTATCGATTGCTTTCAAAAAGCTATCCTCTGACATGATGAGAAAACGCATCTTGAAAGACAACCAAAGAATCGATGGACGAAAAATGGATGAAATCCGTCCGATCGATATCGAAATGAAACTATTAAAAAAGACACACGGAAGCTGCCTGTTTACCCGTGGGGAAACGCAGGCAATTGCCGTATGTACCCTGGGCGGAGAAACAATGGCGCAGCGATATGAGGACCTCCACGGCGAAGGCCATCACCGCTTTTATCTGCAATACTTCTTCCCTCCTTTCTCTGTCGGAGAAGTCGGAAGAATGGGTTATCCTGGAAGAAGAGAGATCGGCCACGGAAAACTGGCAGAAAGAGCCCTTGTACAAGCATTGCCCTCACAGGAAGATTTTCCATATGTCATCCGTTTAGAGTCCAATATTACCGAATCTAACGGCTCTTCTTCGATGGCTTCTGTTTGCGGCGGATGCTTAGCCCTTATGAATGCAGGCGTACCTATCGAACGTCCCGTTTCCGGTATTGCCATGGGATTGATCATGGAAGATAACGAATTCAAGATCTTATCCGATATTTTAGGTGCAGAAGATGCTCTCGGCGATATGGACTTTAAAATTACCGGCGACCAGGAAGGCGTTACCGCCTTTCAAATGGACATTAAGGTCGAAGGGATCACCAAAGAGATCATGCATGCAGCCCTAGAGCAGGCAAAACATGGACGTATTCATATCTTAGGAAAAATGCTTGAGGCCTGCCCTGAAACCGCAGAAATGCCTACTCATGCTCCTCGTATCGTACGCATGAAGATCAATCCTAGCCAGATCGGCACCGTTATCGGACCGGGAGGCAAACAGATCCGCGCAATTATTGAAGAAACAGGTGTCGACATCAATATCAATGATGAAGGTATCGTCTCTATCGCTTCCAATAATGCCGAATCGATGAAACGGGCACAAGAGATCGTTCATTTTCTAACTGATGAAGTAAAGCTTAACAAGGTTTATAAAGGAAAAATCACAGGGATTAAACCTTTTGGACTCTTTGTTCAGCTAGTAGGCGGGAAAGAAGGCTTCTGCCATATTTCTGAAATCTCTCGCGCTAGAATCAATGAT
>CAZULH010000117.1:0-3865 GCA_964621105.1 uncultured bacterium | reverse complement strand
GTCCTCTACTAAGTAAGTCCTCCGCCACCGTAAGATTATTTTTTTCTTTGTTCAAGAGGAAAAAATAAACTTTTGCTGACGCAATCCCTCATACAAAACAATAGCTGCAGAATTGGATAGGTTTAAACAGCGTGACGTTGGTTTCATGGGGATTGTATAAAAATGATCAGGATATTTTTTTATAAGCTGCGGATCTAAACCGTTAGTTTCCGATCCAAAGATTAATAGTGAATCTTTTGTATAAGAAACTTCTGTATAGGATTTTTTCGATTTACTGGAAAAAAAATAAAACGGACGATCGGTATTTTGTAAAAAAATTTCCAAATCGTCAATTTGTGTGATTGAAACTTCTTTGTGATAATCAAGGCCGGAGCGTATGAGCATGCGGTCGTTAATACGAAAACCTAAGGGTTTGACCAGAATAAGGCCGCTATTGGTAACGCTGCAGGTGCGGATAATGTTGCCGGTATTTTGCGGGATCTGAGGCTGATAGAGGACGATATCCATTTACCGGTAAGCTCTTTCTTGCGCTAGTTCTTTGGAAGTAGAAGTTGGAGCATCTGCTTTTAATATTTCAATTTCAAAAATAATGAGTTCATTGGGAAAGTCCCTGCTATTTTTGCCATAAGCCAGATCAGGATGGATATAAAGTTTTCTTTTTTCACCTTCTTTCATGCCGATAATGCCATGTTTGAGCCCTTCAATAATATCGTGAAAACGTAAGACTTCTCCTTTGTCCTGAGAGGAAAAAGTTTTATTGGAAAGGGTTTTGCCTGTAAAAGAAACAAGGGGGGAATATATTTCCTGTACCGGCTTTCCTTTTCCTTGTACTAAAATTTCATACTGCAGCTTTTGTGCAATGAGTTCTTTGATATTTTTCTTTTTGGCATTTTCTTCTAAAAAAGTATTGGCTTTTTGCAGATTTAAGGCCGACTGCTCGTCGAAAACTTTTTTTTGTATAAGCATAAGCTGTTTGACGCAGGTTTCATAGGAAAGGGGAGCAGTTTTTCCCGCTTTTGCCTCTTCAATACCTTTAACTACTTCTTTGATGTCAATTTCAACGCCCGTTGTCTCTAGCTGTTTGGAGATCATATGACCTAAAGATTTTGAAAGTTTATGCATATCCACTTCCTGTTCTTCTGCGAAAACAGAAAAAATACTAAGACATAATAAACAGATCAATGCTTTCATTTTTTTTCTTTAATAGAGTTAATGTGTAATTCATCTAACTGTTTTTTTTCTACAAAAGAAGGGGCTCCCGACATCAGATCGCTGGCTTTAATGGTTTTGGGAAAAGCAATTACATCGCGGATATCTTCCGTATTGGCCAAAAGCATGACCAATCTGTCCAGCCCTATCGCTAAGCCGATATGCGGAGGCGCGCCATATTCTAGAGCCTCTAAGAAAAATCCAAAGTCCTGCTGCATGCGTTCGTTGGAAAAACCTAAAAAGGAAAAAATACGTTTTTGTAAATCGATATCATGAATACGCATCGAGCCTGATGCAAGCTCATATCCATTCAACACCAAATCATAAGCGTTTGCCCGTACTTTTAGGGGGTCTTTTTCAATCAGATCGATATCTTCCAGATTGGGAGAAGTAAACGGATGATGTTCGCAAATAAGCTCATCTGTAACGGGATCTTTGGAAAAAAGAGGGAAGTCGATGACCCATAAAAATTCCATTTTTTCCGGATCTATTAAATTTAAATCATGGGCCAGTTTTCTTCGGAGATGATCAAAACACGTATGTAAGATTTTTTCCGGCGCTGCTGCTAAAAAGATCATGTCATTTGTTTGCATATGCAGTTTTTTAGCGATTGTTTCAAATCCTTTATCATCAAAAAATTTACTCAAAGGGGAAGAAAAGCCCTCTTGTGTTTTTTTGATAAACGTAAGCCCTTTTAGGCCTAGCTGTATGACAAAGTCTTCATATTTTTTTATCTCTTTGCGTGAAAGAGAGGCTCCTTTTTGTACGCAGAAGGCCTTGATGATTTCTCCTCTTTCTAAAGCTTCTTTTAAAAAGGTGCAGGAGGAATTTTGTATTTCTTTCTCTATTTGCACAAAGGCCATATCGTAGCGAAGGTCAGGTTTGTCCGTTCCATAGTTTTGTATGCATTCCCAATGAGTTATTCGCCGAAAAGAAGAGGGAAGGGAAATTTTTTTGCATTTTGTAAAAATCGCCTGTAACAGGCCCTCTGTAATTGCTGATACATGTTCAAAAGTAGAAAAGCTCATTTCCATGTCGATCTGGGTAAATTCAGGCTGGCGGTCTGATCGTAAATCCTCATCTCGAAAACAGGGAGCAATTTGAAAGTATCGGTCTGTGCCCGCAATCATAAGGATCTGCTTGAAAATTTGCGGCGATTGGGGAAGGGCATAGAAATGGTTGGGATGAATACGGGAAGGAACGAGATAGTCCCGGGCTCCTTCAGGGGTTGCTTTAGAAAGAATGGGCGTTGCTATTTCTAAAAAATCATTTTCATGTAAAAAATTACGCGTTGTGAGCATAACCAAATGGCGAAGGGCTAAATTTTTTAAGATTTTTCCTTTGCGAATATCCAAATAGCGATATTTTAGCCTTGTATCCTCTTTTATTTGCGTATCATCATTAACGGCAAACGGTGGGATCTTAGATTGCGATAAAATTTGTAGATGATGCACTTCAATTTCAATTTCTCCGGTAGGAATATTTTTATTAACAGCGCTGCGTTTTTGCACTTTTCCTTTGATAGCAATGACCCATTCATCCCTGCAAGTTAACGCTTTTTCGTAGATTTTTTTATCAATGCTTACATCAAAAAGAAGCTGGGTAATACCATATCGATCGCGCAGGTCGATAAATAAAATTCCTCCCAGATCTCTTCTTTTATGGACCCATCCGCATAAAGAAACGTCCTTGCCGGCATCCTTTATATTAAGCGCTGAGCAGTTATGGCTGCGGGAGAATTTATGCATAATAGTTTTCCTGTTGTTTAAGGAGATAGTCTCTAACTTTGGAAAGATCAAGGGATGTTTCCTTTCCGGTTTCCATGTCTTTAATTTTTACTTTTTTTGTTTTTATTTCATCTTCTCCGATAATAATGACCATAGGAACTTTCATTTTATTGGCATATTGAAGCGCTTTCTGTATTTTTTTTCCCTGCAGGTCCATGTCGCAGAAAATATGGCTGTGGCGAAGCTGTGTTAAAAGATCAAAAGCAAAGAAGCGGCTTTCTTCATTTAAAGCGATCAGATAAACAAAAGGAGACTGTGTGTTGGGAAAGGAAACATTTTGCATCAGCATTGTTTGAATCACCCTTTCGATGCCTATGCTGAATCCAATGCCTGCAAGGTCCGGTCCCTGAAACTGTTTCATCAGACTGTCATATCTTCCGCCACCGCCGATAGCGTTCTGTGCGCCTAATTCATTGGCGATAACTTCGAAAACGGTTTTATCATAATAGTCCAGGCCGCGTACTAGTTTCGGATTGATCTGATAGGGGATGTTAATAGCCTTAAGCTGGCTGCAAATTTTGTCAAAATGTTCTTTTTCTTCTTCAGAAAGGAAGTCTAAAATACTTGGGGCTTTTTCTAAAATTTTCTGATCGTTCTTATCTTTAGAATCTAAAATCCGCAGGGGATTGGCTTCAAAGCGCTTTTGACTGTCGGCGGATAATTTTTCGAAATAAGGACGCAGAAATTCTCTCAAGGCTTCCTTATATTTTTTTCGTGTTGAACTATCGCCGATATAGTTTAAGGAAACAAAAAGGTTGGTCAGCCCCAGCCGTTTATATAGTTCATAGAGCATATCGATAATTTCCACATCCTGAAGATAAGAGGGATCGCCGATGGCTTCTACGCCAAACTGGTGGAATTGACGGTAA
>CAZULH010000116.1:0-3883 GCA_964621105.1 uncultured bacterium | reverse complement strand
GAAACAAAAGACATTTGATGTGGATGGATATTCGGTAGCTATTACCGGAAAGAATATCCAGGTGACAGAAGCGATGGAAAATTATGTAATGGAAAAATTATCGAAACTGGAGAGGTTCGCTAATCATATCCTCGATGTAGCGGTTGTTTTGGATGTACAGAAAGTAACCCATACAGCATCGATTTCCATGAAATTTTTACATTTTCGTATTAATGTAACGGCTAATACGGAAGATACATATTCGGCTATCGATAAGGCAGCGGATAAATTATACGGGCTCATTCAGAAATATAAGAAAAAACTGCAGAACCACCATCACAGCCATCTGGCTGATATCGATCTGAACGTGAATGTTTTTAAGCCTCGTCATATCGATGAGCTTCAAGAAATTAATGATGAGATCGAAAAAGTAAATTTAGAAGAAGAAAAAAAGAAGTACAAATTTCATGACGTGGTCGCTAAAGAACAGCTGCCCCTGAAAATTTTACGTCAGGATGAATCGATTATGAAAATGGAGCTCTCAGGCGATATCTTTATGCTCTATAAAGGGGAAGAAGATCAGAAAATTAAAGTGATCTATCGGCGCGATGATGGCAATTACGGAATTATCGAGGTGCAATAAGCTGTTTTGGAATATCTGTACGATCCTGTTCGAAACTGCAAGGTTTTAGCTTATCCCGAGGAGATTGTCCGTCAGCGGCTGCTAGGGGATATGATCAACCGTTTGCATTATCCTAAAACAATGCTGGGGGTGGAAAAGGAAATCGAGGCTCTTCCCCACCTTATGGGCAGGCCTGTCAGTGCGCAAAACAGACGAATAGACCTTATCTGTTTTGCCAAGGGGATCCATCCTGATTTTTCTCTATATCCTCTGCTGATTATCGAATGCAAGGCTCATCCTCTATCACAGAAAGTTATAGAACAGGTAGTGGGCTATAACCATGAGATAGGCGCCTATTTTATTGCGGTTGCCAATGCCGATATGGTAAAGACATTATGGTATGATGCAAAACAGGGCAGGCATAGCTCTGTCGATTATTTACCTAGCTACGAGCAGTTATTGAAGGCTATACGATGAAACAGATAGACCGCCGACGGCTTTTTATCAAACACAAGGATATGCTGATTGAAAGGTTCCCTCATCTGTATTTTTGGAGCTTTTCCTTTTCTAAGCATAAATCTCTGTTTTACGATCATTATAAAAAGGTCAATTACCATCATTCCATAGTAAAAAAGCCCTTGTATGATGAAGAGCATACATTTCAATTTGATGATAGTGCCAGCACTATTCTTTTCTATGGCCTTGGGGTCGGTAATTATTATTTTTCCTTTTTGCCGTGGCTGCAGAAAAACAGGGAGAACAGGCTCCTCTTTTTAGAGGATGATCAGGAAGTGATGGAAGCTTTTTTATCTTCAGAAAATGCAGAAAAGATCTTACAGGACAACCAGGTCAGCATCTATTTTTTTGATAAAGAAGAGGGATATGAGCAGATATTTACGCAGCTTCCTTTCTTTTCATTTAGCCGTTTATCGATATATGCCCATCCTTTTTATCAACAGCATAATTACAAGAGATGCCAAGAGATCAGGGAAGCCGTTATACAAAAACACGCCTTAACGATGGGAACAACGGCTGAAATTTATAAAATGGACGATGTTTTTCATAATTTTTTGCGTAATAGAAAAATACTGAAAGAATCCTTTCGTTATGAGGGCTTAAAAGATTGTTTAAAAGGCCATCCGGCGATCATTTGCGGGGCAGGGCCTTCTTTAAAAGATCATTGGGATATATTAAAAGAATGCACAGACCTCGCCTGTATTATCGCAGGAGGATCGGCGGCGGTTATCCTCTCACAAAAAGAGATTCCCTTTCATTTGGCCTCGGCCGTGGATCCAACAGAGCAGGAATATCTGCATTTTAAGGCGGCAGAAGAAATACAGGCCCCCTTTTTCTATGCGATGAGGCTTCATCATCGTGTATTTGAAGTTGTAAAAGGGAAAAAAGTGTGGATGGCGGCCTCATGCAGACATAAACTGGAAGAGAGCCTTATCAATAGCGATACGCAAATTATCGGCGGCGACTTAGAAAAAGAGGCCCTTTCTATTTCTTTGATCAATCTTTCACTTGCCTATTTTCTAGGGTGCGATCCCATTATTTTCTGCGGAATCGATATGGCTTATGAAGATGGGAAGGAATACGCGGCTTCTATATCGGAAAAAACGATTGAGGGTTATTTAGAAAAAATTAATGCAAAAAATAAAAAAGTGCAGACAAAGCCTGAATGGCTGATGGAGTCGAATTGTTTTTCTTCTTTTGTAAAAAAACACCCTGACAGAAAGTATTATAATACTTCAAAAGGACTGGGAATGGCAGGGGTTGTTGATATTACTCTTGAAGAAGTAAAAAGAACGCGGTTGAAAAAGAAATTCGATTATTCTCTTTTTTTAGATCAAAAGATTGCCTGCATGCCTGTCGCTGCGCTCGATGAAGCTTTTATTAAAAAAATTATCTACAGCATTTATCGCTGTAAAATACTTTTAGATGCCATCCTCTCACAGATCAAAAAAGAGCCGCTGGGCAAAGTGTGCAAGGAAAAATCGGGGTATTGGATACTTTATGAGGTGGAGTTAGAAGAAGAATTGGCTTATCGGGAACTTTTTTCCCAGCTGCCTTTATTGATCGATTATCATCTGTCTTTTTTACATCCTAAAGAAAAAACTTATGGATATTACCTAAGCCTCTATAAGATTTTTACAGAAAGAGTGGAAAAGCACATAGCGATTATTCATGAGGTGAATCGATCTGATACTGTTTGATCTTGTTGCGAAGAGTTTTTAAACTTATGCCCAGCTGTCTGGCTGTATGGGTTTTATTATAGTCTAATTTTTTTAGCATCTTCTGAATATGGACTTTCTCTAGTTCCAGAAGGGAACAGTCATCATTGACGGCCGGCTTTTGCATTTCCTGTATGAACATATGGTCTTCTTCGATCTGATCGGAAAGGTCCATAACAACGGTTCTTTCAATGATATTGGCAAGTTCACGAATATTTCCCGGCCAAGGATAAGCAAGCAGTCTTTCCCTCGCACGAAGGGAAAAAAACTTTTTCTTTTTATGGTTTTCTATACAAAATCTGTCTAAAAAAGCTTCCGCTAAAGGAAGGATGTCTTCTGTTCTTTCTCGAAGGGGAGGGATATAAATAGGCATCACATTAAGACGATAGAAAAGGTCTTCACGGAAGATTTTTTGCTCAATCGATTCCTGCATGTTTCTATTCGTAGTCGAAATAAGACGGACATCTACCTGGATCGGCTGCGTACCTCCTACGCGCTCGAACTCTTGCTCCTGGATAGCTCGAAGAAGCTTGGGCTGCAGAAGAAGAGGGATCTCCGTGACTTCATCTAAAAGAAGAGTCCCTTTATCGGCCAGTTCAAACCGCCCGATTTTTTTATAATCGGCACCTGTAAACGAGCCCTTTTCATGGCCGAAAAATTCCGATTCCAAAAGCGTATCGGCAATAGCTGCGCAATTGACCTTGATAAAGGGTTTTTTATTGCGCAGGGATGAATAATGGATATTCTGGGCGATAACTTCTTTTCCCGTTCCAGATTCTCCACTTATAAATACACTGGCATTGCTTTTAGCAATTTTTTCCATATCTTTTACTATCTTTTTCATCGCTTTGCTATGAGTGATAAAACCGGATAAAGGAAAAGAAGAAACTTTTTGATAGAAGTACTGGTTTTCTTGGACAAGAGAGAGGTGTTCATTGGCCTTTTTTAATAGAAGTTCAATCGCATCTAAAGAAAAAGGCTTGATAATATAATTATGTGCGCCCAGCTTCATTGCTTCAACGGCATTTTCAATTGTGCCGAAAGCCGT
>CAZULH010000115.1:0-3894 GCA_964621105.1 uncultured bacterium | reverse complement strand
ACGGTTTTTCAGGCGTTACATTAGCAGTCACTTTATTTTTCTGGTCCTATACGGGATTTGAGGCGATTGTCGTTCCGGCGGAAGAGGTAAAAAATCCTTCAAGAAATATTCCCTTAGCCATGGTTTTAACCATCGTATTGTCTGTACTGATTTATTTGGCGATAGCCTTTGTCTTTGTCGGTATGCTTCCATGGGAAGCTTTAGGCCTGGCTTCGCATTCATGGAAAGAGGTCGGCTCTTTATCATCTCCTCTTTCGGATGTTTCCGTTGCCATGAAGATGCCTTGGCTGGCAGCCATAGCGACGATCGGTGCGATTATTGCAACGGCAGGGTCAGGCGGCAGCTGGGTATTGATTCAGGGAAGGATGCCTTTTGCCATGGCCAAAGACAATCTTTTCTGGGCGCCTGCCGGTAAGATCCACCCTAAATATCAGACACCGGCCTTTTCCTTAATTTTTACATCGATATTGACGACGATTATTCTGATAGCTATTCCTAATTTCCCATCGGTTGCCCTAATTGCTTCGGTAACGGCAGTTGTTCCTTATGCAGCGGCTGTTTTAGCTGTTCCGATCTTGCGTAAAACTAAATCTACAGCCTTGCGTCCTTTCCGTTTGCCGATGCATAAGCTAATTACTTTGATTGGATTTATTTTAGCGACCTATTTGATTTACTGGGCTTCATTCCCATGGACGTTTGTCGGGTCATTGCTGATGATATCCGGATATTTTGCCTTTCTTTTAGTTAGAAGGACCAATCTCGAACTTAAGCGCAATTTATGGATGTTGGTCTACCTTATCGGCATTATGTCTGTATCGATACTGGGCGATCCCAAATTTGTCTTTAATAACTTTACTCCCTGGAATCCTCTTGGGATTTTAAAGATGCCTTATGATTTGATTATTCTTACCATGTTTGCCTGCTTTATTTATTTCTGGGTCTATCATTTGAATACAAAAGACTTAGAAAAAATGCAGGAATCAATAGAAAAGAAAAAGCCGTTATCATAAATAGAGCAGATGGATGCTTGCCGTGAAGCTTCTTTTTTCTTAATCTTCTTTATCAAACGAAGTTTTGTCAAATATTATTTAGTACTTGATTGTCTTGTTTATTTTCTGGTATGGCAAAGATAAGGAGACTTGTTTTTATAAAAGACAGGCAAAAGGAGAAAAAATATGGATGGTAAAATTCGTTCTGAATGGGCGCCGTTGCGAAAGGTGGTTATCCATCGGCCGGGAATGGAAATGTTTTTCGGGCTGTTAGATCCTGTAGGATCGTTATATGAAAGGGCCTTTAGCTTTAATGGGGCGCAGCGTGAACATAAGATCTTGGAAAATACCCTTCAGAAAGAATTCGGCGTACAGGTGATCCGCTTTAAAGATGCGATTATCAATGCGGCAAGAGAAAGACCGTCGATCAAACGTAAGCTTATCGAACTGGCAAAAGACTGTATCGCCCATACCGGCGATATGGACAAGGTCGAACAGGCAAAAAAAGAATTCGACCAAAATGCAAAATACCTCGATACAGAACATTTTTTTAATATTATCCTCATGAACTCGGGGCTGGAGCTGCAGCTATCTACACTGCATAAAAATATTCAGCTTAATATCACCAAAAACGTTCCTCTCTCCAACCTTTATTTTATGCGGGATCAGCAGTTTGTTACTGACGGGGGTGTCGTTATTTCCCGAATGGCAATGTCGCAAAGACGCAATGAAACAAGGCTGACCCAGTTTTTTCTACGAGATATTATGCGTGTGCCGATCCTTCATGAAATGCAGGATCCTGCCACTATTGAAGGAGGCGAATTCATGCCTATGGGCAGTTTTGCCTTAGTCGGTATCGGCAGTCGTACGAACATGGATGCGATCAATCAGCTTTTAAGTTTAGATCTTCAATACAAGGAGATAGGCGTTGTCCATCAGCCCATGCACCCTTTAGTGCCTTCAGACCAGCCGGATCCCATGATCAACATGCATCTGGATACGTATTTTAACGTTGCATCAAGCAATGTGGTCGTAGGGTCGGAGCTTTTGTTAAAAGCAGCCAGAGTGGAGATTTACCATAATGAAGGTAACGGCAGGTTTGTTAAAGACAAAAAGGAAACAACCCTTCATGACTATATCCGTGAAAAAGGTTTTAATATCATCAACCTGACAACATTAGAGCAGATGTCCTATGCCTCTAATTTCTTGTGCATTACTGACGGAAAAATTCTAGCGATTGAAACGGAAAGGATCGTCAGGGACGTGCTGAACAATTTATGTAATAAAGCACAGGATGACCCTGAAAGATATAAAAAATTGTATGAACAGGCGCTGGCAGATTATGAGCATCTGAAAAATGAAGGGCAGTTTTTCCCTCATAAAAAAGAGATGTACCGTTTGGGAATTGATGCCTATCCGATTATTCTTCGTAACCTTACCGGCGGATATGGCGGCGCCCATTGTATGACCTGTGTTCTTTCAAGAGGATAAGAGATGAAAGAAAAACTGCTGATAGCCCTTGGCGGCAATGCCCTTTTGCAAAAAGGGGAAAAAGGAACGGATCAGGAACAGCTCAAACATATGCAGGATACCTGCGATCAGTTTTTAGCTCTTATCAAAGAAGGGTATCATCTGGCGATTACCCACGGCAACGGCCCGCAGGTAGGAGGCATCCTTCTGCAGAATGAGATAGCCAAAGATAAAATTTTTTCCATGCCTCTAGATATTTGCGGGGCGCAAAGTCAGGGACTGATCGGATATATGCTGCAGCGTACTCTTTATAATACGCTGATTAAGACTTCCTATTATCATCCTATTGCTACTGTTTTAACGCAGGTGCTTGTCGATAAGCATGACCCTGCTTTTAAACATCCTTCCAAACCAATCGGCCCTTTTTACACCAAAGAGGAAGCCGACAAACTGAAAAAAGAAAAAAAATGGGAGATGGTCGAACAGACAGGCAAAGGTTTTCGTCGCGTTGTACCGTCGCCGATCCCTATCGATATTATAGAAAAAGAGACGATTGAGGAACTGATCGAAAATAAAAATATCGTGATCGCATGCGGAGGGGGAGGGATTCCTGTCATTTTAGAAAATGATAAAACCCTAACCGGTATTGAAGCCGTGATCGATAAAGACCAAACGGCTGCTGTTCTAGCAGGAGTCTTGCAGGCGGATATCTTACTGATCTTAACCGATGTCGAACAGGTATTTTTACATTTCGGCAAACCTAACCAGCAGGCGCTTGATTCTATGACATTAAAAGAGGCGAACCTCTATCAGAACCGGGGGGAGTTCCAAAAGGGCAGTATGGGGCCAAAAGTCGATGCAGCCTGCCGCTTTGTAAAAGAAGGCGGGAAAAAAGCGATCATCACATCTTTAGAAAAAGCAAAAGATGCCCTGGCCGGAAAAACGGGAACAGTCATTCATAGCTGATCTATTTGCCGATAGTTGCCACCATAACAGCCTTGATCGTATGCAGACGGTTTTCCGCCTGATCAAAAACAACCGAATGTTTGCTTCGAAAGACCTCATCGGTCACTTCCAGTTCTTTAAGGCCGTATTTTTTATGGATCTCTTTGCCTACTTCTGTATTCAGATCATGAAAAGAAGGCAGGCAGTGCATAAAGATCATATGAGGATTAGAAGTTTTTTTGATCATCTTCATATTGACCTGGTAAGCTTTTAGAAGCTTGATACGTTCGGCATATTTTGCTTCTTCACCCATCGATACCCATACGTCGGTATAGATAACATCGGCATTTTTTACAGCCTGATCAATACTGGAAGTAATGGTAATTTTACCGCCGGTCTCTTTAGCTACTTTCTGCATTTCGTCGACCAGCTTTTTGTCCGGGAACAAAGATTTAGGCGCTAATCCTACAAAGTGCATGCCCATTTTAGC
>CAZULH010000114.1:0-3947 GCA_964621105.1 uncultured bacterium | reverse complement strand
CATGAAGATATAAGTCTCCGGGACTGCCCGCCGTTCTTGCAGAGATCAGATCATTTACATACCGCATCATGTTCTGATTGAAGAAAATTTCAAAATCATACCCCGCTTTCAGAGCTATGTGATATTTATTCGAGCAGCAATATGATCCCCATCCTAATCCAAGCATCATCTGCAGACGGCTGTTGATCTCTCCGTTCTTGTCTTTATAATTTGCTGCCAGAACAGCAGGATTATTATAGGTATCCTGTTTGGCCGTTGTTGTAAAACGCTGATAAAAAAGACTGAAGGCAACATCGGCAAAAGCATTAAAAGTAGGATAGAAAAACCAGCTGGTATCCAGCTTTGCTTTTGGTCCGACAATCCAGGATTCGGATTTATTTTTGGACTTGGGCACAAACGAGGCAATTGTATAATTGATCGTATAATTTTGGCCGATCCAGCCTCCGCAAATACCAATTTGCGGATTAAAAACCAATCGCTTGCCGACATAACAGGGCCGGCCTAAAAGACCATCGATGAGATCGATTTTTAATTTCCACTTTCCTTTTACATGGCTTGCGCTTCTGTCCGTCTCAAACCAATATGTGGAAATACTGGACATATTAGCATCCAATCCCTGGGACTTGTGGTTAGAGCTATGATAGCGAAAGTATTCTAAAAATATTCTCCAGCCGTCCAAACAGGTATTATATCCTATTCCCGCCAAAAAAGCGCTCGTATAATCATAGTCCATATTGACTACTTTTCCCTGATGCTGGGTAGGCGTTGCGCTGCTCATGTCCCCCATGGAAAGGCCGTTTTCACCGGCAATCATATATAAATAACTGCCCTGCAGCCAAATGTTTATATTGTCTGTGTTGATACGGGCAGGCGCATTATATCCGGCAGGCATTTCTGCAGGTGTCTGCATATTTTCTTTCTCTTTTTGACATTCTTCCGATTCCGGATAATTCCGGCAATGCCAGGCATCTTTCGTTTTCTGTACCCGTTCCATAGGATATACACTCAATAAAGCGCCTATTGAAATGCAAAAAATCACCTTCTTCATACTTCCACCTTGTTTATAATTTACTATTTATCAGTTTAATTAATCATTTTCAATAAATTTGATAACTAAAATACAAGGTGCTTAATTTTAGATTTTTACGAATACCATCTAAACAATAAGAAAAATAATCGATGCAAAAAATACAAACAAACAAATCAAAAGACCACTATAGATATATATCCAAAAACCGCTTTTTTCAATAGAAAGACAAAAAGTATCTATGCCCCTGACAACATTTCCCATCTCTTTTTCTTTTAAGAGCCTATATTTTTCTTTTTCCTGCTGCAGCTGCCAGTCGATTGCAATAGAACTTTTTTCGTTTTCCACTTCTTTTTTCCTCATGGAAAAAAGGATTTTTCTATAACTATCCCTTTTATCCTTAAGATTTTGTTTTTTTAGCTTTGTCCTCAGCATACAATTAAAAAGATACTGCGATCTTTGTTTTTGTATTTGTGACAATCTCTTTTGAAAATACCCATGCTGCTGACTTCCAATAACTAAAATATCGCTTTGTCCTTGTTTATATTCCGTTATCGCTTTTTGCAGCCTTTGCCGAAGCTCTTCCATTAGAGACTGCTCAATATCTATAACTGAAGCCTGTAAGTGTTCTTTTTCCTGCTCTAGCAGATATCGGTCTGTAAAAAGCCTTTCCTGCAGAACGTTCCTTTTTTCCCACCTTTCTTTTAGCCCATGCCTATTAAGGACTTCTGTATTCAGGGGCTCTTCTTCCTTTATTTGCCGATATACCAATAGAAGCTCTTTAAGATTGCCTTCTATTATTTTTTGCTTTTGATAGGTTTTCTTAAAAAGCTGTTTTTGTGATTTTTCACAAGGCTCCAATCCAAAGCGGGCAAATATCTGTACCTGATTTTCCAAATAGGAGATATAAGGCAGAAAAGGATCTTGAAACGCCACAGGAATGTTAGAGAGGCCTCGATCTATTTTCTCGATCCGTTTTTGTATTTTTCTCTTTGAAAAAGGGTCCTTTATCCCAAGCAGAGCCTGTTTTTTCTGCAGGCTGCCGATCTCCTTGAGCGCTGCAGCTATCTGCTGATCTGTTTCTTCTTTTCTTTGTCTTTCTTTTTGTAGATAAGCCTGCTCTTCCATCTTTTGATATTTATGCATAATCGCAGACAAAACCGTTTTTTCTAAATCAGGATCATTGATCGACAGCTGTAAAATCCAATGATCTTCTTTTTTTTTGATTATCAGAGCCTGTAATAATTTCTTTGCTGAAAAGATTTTATCTTTTCTTTCAAAAAAAGAAGGCTTTGGCCATTTTTCTTTTATAAACGGATCATTAATTATGGATTGCAAAAAACTCTCTTTTTGAATTTCCTCAAAAGAAATTACTGCATTTTTACCAGGCACATAAATCCCTACGGTCTTACTTTTCGGCTGCAGAAAAAAGAAAAGAAAAAAAAGAGAGACAGAAAAAAATAATAAACAGATGCCTACTTTCTTCACGGCTTTTTCTTCAATTCATTCATAGCTTTCCCATAATTCTCTATTCCTTTAATCGAAGGCATTATTTGCAAAAGCCACCGGTTCCAATCGCTAATAGCCGAAGAGCCTACATAAACAATATCCCCCGGTATTAACAGCATGCTCTTTCGAGGCAGCTGCAGAACCTGTTCCAAGGTAAGCTGATAAATTTTAGGAATAGAAAAAGCGCTGCGAATAACAAATATGGAAAAAGGATCAGCGCTCATCTGCATGCCTTCCGCTTCTGCCAACACTTCCTGCAGTGATATTTTTCCTTCCATAACCGGTATCAGCTTGGGAGCTGCTACTTCTCCAAGTATGGCAATATTAGCCGCTTTTTCCTGTGCAAGATAAATGGTATCTTTTGGTTTTAAAACAATATTCTGGGAAAGATCCCCCTCTCTTACCAAACGGCATAAATCAACAGCAAGGGCCTTTCCTTCTCTTAGCACATAACTTTTATACAGACTGGCGCTAGGCAAGATTTTAGCTTTAGATAAAACCTCTAAAAGCCTCATTTTACCATCTACTTCCACTTCCGAGTTTTCTGCAAGCCCAATGATAGCGACTTTACTTGAAGGACGTTTTTCCATCCTGACAAATACTTCTGTATCGGCAAGCAGGTGACAGTAGGCCTTTTGAATTTTTTCTGCCGCCCGTTCTAAAGACAGCCCTTTAACCTCTATTTCCCCAATTAAAGGCAAGCGCACTTTTCCCTGCATGACAGCAAACAATGAATTGTTGACTTTACGCATTTCTTCAATAAGGTCCTTTCGCACAGGATGGTAAAAATCAACCCTCATCACATCCCTATCTGTTATCGGTAATTCATATTCTGCAAAAAGAGACTCTTCTAAAGGAGACACGTCCCCATCATCGGAATATCGCCCCTGCTGAATCTGATAAGAGTCCATAATAAATGCATCCGCCTGCAAAACTTCCGTTTGAAAACAGGTTGGAGCGCAGCCGGCAAATAGGAAAATAAGTAAAAGAAAACCTTTCATTTTTATTTTTTTATATTTGTAGTAGAATCTTATAATGTTATAGAGAAATTTCAGCCAATGGTTTTTATGCAAAAAATTCTTATTACGGGAGCAGCCGGATTTATTGGATTCCACTTAGCGCAAAAGCTAAAAAGAAACGGGGCTTTCGTCATCGGCTATGATAATTTTAATTCCTACTATGACCCCCTGTTAAAAAAAGAAAGACAAAAACTTTTGCAAAAAGAACAGGTTGAGATTATTCCGGGAGATATTACCGATACCCGGCAACTAAAAAGCATCTTGGAAAAATATGAAATCACCCATTGTGTGCATCTCGCAGCACAGGCAGGCGTCCGCTATTCCCTTTCTCATCCGCACAGCTATGTTGAATCAAACCTGCAGGGATTTGTCTCTGTATTAGAAGCTCTAAA
>CAZULH010000113.1:0-3965 GCA_964621105.1 uncultured bacterium | reverse complement strand
AAAGGAGCTTTTTTAACTACGTATAAGAACAATCATATTCCTCCATTAGTTTCTGTCGGCAAACTTCTTATGGCTGTTTCTCGTGTATTGCAAGAATCAGACACTAAAGAAGATCTTAGCCTTTTATTAGCTCCCGGCTCCTCATTAGGGGGTGCTAGGCCTAAAGCTTCCGTAAGAGATGTAGATGGTCAATTAGCTGTTGCAAAATTTCCTAGAAAGGATGATGAAATTGATACCATTAGTTGGGAGGCTGTTGCTCTTTCTCTTGCAAGTAAAGCTGGTATAAAAGTACCTCAATGGCGTCTTGAATCTGTAGGTCATCAACGGATTTTTATATCAAGAAGGTTTGATCGGAGAGGAAAACATCGCATTCCTTTTTTATCGGCCATGAGTGTTTTAGCAGCTAAAGATAATGAAATGCATAGTTATCTAGAGATTGCTGATGCTATTCGTCAAATGAGTGCTTCTCCAAAAGAAGATCTGGAGGCTTTATGGAGTCGTATTGTTTTCAACGTTATGATTTCTAATGTGGATGATCATTTACGTAATCATGCTTTTCTATATGCGGGTCTTTCCGGGTGGAATTTAGCGCCTGCATATGATTTGAATCCTACTCCGGTAGATATTAAACCTAGAATTTTATCCACAGCTATTGATTTGATAGATCCTACGGCTTCTCTTGATATTGCAATCGATGTGGCTAACTATTTTGATTTAGAAAATGCATCTGCCAAACAAATTGCCAAACAAATTGGAACAGTTGTATCCCAGTGGCATAAAGAGGCTGTTGATTTTAAAATAAAAAAAGAAGAAATAGATCGAATGTCTTCTGCGTTTGAACATGAAGATCTTCGAAAGATAAAAAAATTATAAACTATATTTGGTTTACTCCTAACGGGAAAATAAAGCTCAGTGAGCAAGTCTGTATCCTTACATTATCCGGATTGGAATAAATTAGATCCAAGATAACGTGATGCTTTAATTAACAAAAAATGGCCAGTAGAAATCAAGGGTTACGAGGAGCAAAGGAGCATGCTTCGGTATAATATACAGCGCATGGTCTTTGCATGTTTGATGCTTGCGAAAATGAATTATTCAGCCAATAACTGATTCACAAGATCTTTTGCTAATCTGGCATCGATAGGCAAGTTCATCTTCATAATGACTTTCATCACAAGACCCAGCTCTTTTTTCGTCTTAGCCCCCGATTCTTTAATCGCTTGCACAACAATTTTTTTTGTCTCTTCTTCAGAGAGTGTTTGAGGCAAGAACTCTTGTACGATCTTTAATTCTTTTTCTAATTGCTCAACGATTTCAGGGCGGTTGGCTGTTTTTGCTTGTCCAAGAGTTTCTTGAAGATTGTTGTAGTAAGTCTTAAAAAGTTTTACAACTTCTTCATCGGGAAGATTAGCGCGGGCATCAACCGTCAAGATTTTTGATTTAAGCATGCGCAAGGTGTTTAATCGAATTGTATTTCGACTTTTTATGGCTTCTTTGATACCGGCATTGATTTGTTCTATAAGGGACATAATATTCTCTTAGTTTTATTGAATATTAGATCGGTTGGAAATTTTCTCCAATCAAAAGTTCTGCATCTGTTCGATTTAAAAACGATCTCGTTGACACAAATTTCTATGCAATTTAGCCTTTTTTATATAGATATAATACGTGGTTTTATGGAGATTTTAAAAAATACAAAACCCTTTCCTCGCATAGGCATTGCATGCATCGTGTTGCAAAAGGGGAAAATCCTGCTTGGCAAACGTAAGGGCCCTCATGCTGCTGATTGTTGGGGCGCTCCCGGAGGGCATCTAGAGTTTGGGGAAAAAGTGGAAGATGGCGCAGTACGTGAACTTTTAGAAGAGACGGGCTTAAAGGCGCTTTCCCTACGTTCAGGCCCCTGGGTAGAAAATTTCATGGAAAATGGACAAAAACATTATATAACGATCTTTGTTTTTATCGATGATTTTGAAGGAGAACTTTGTTTGCTTGAACCGCATAAATGTTTTGGATGGGAATGGTTTGATGTAGATAGCCTTCCCGACCCTCTTTTTTCGCCGATCCCTTCTTTAATGGCCAAATACCCAGATCTCTTGGTCCAAGGTGTCCAAGCGCCGCCAAATTTCTAACTCTTTGTATAACAAAATATTAGCCTGCGATTACGTTTTGCATTTCTTTTTGCGAATCAAGTACCTGTAAGCTGTAATTTACCGCATCGTTGATGTTCGTAAAAACATTTTCCTTTCCTACTTTTGTTAGAAAGTTTGTTTTTTCCAAGACATGGAATACATCTTGGTTGATTCCGGAAAGAATAAGCACGGTTTTATCTTTTTTTGTTTTGATAAATATATCTTCTAACGATCTAACGGCTGTGGCATCGATATAAGTAACATATCTGAGCCTTAATATCAGTATTTTAGGGACCCGGTTGATGCGGGATAGCGTCGTTTTAAATTTTTCGGCAGCAGCAAAAAATAAAGGGCCTGATACTTCAAAGACCTCTATTTCGTTGGGGAGGTTTTCTAAAATGGACTCTGGTTTTTCTTCTGAAAAGCCACTGTTTAAGCCTTCTTTTACAGAACTTATTTTAGAAGTGCTGACAAGGTTTGATATGAATAAGACCATCGCTAAAATAACGCCTACTTCTATAGCTGTTATCAGGTCTACGAAAACGGTTAGGAAAAAGGTGGTCAGCAGAACAGCAATATCTTTTTTCGGACTTAAAAATAATTTTGAAAAAACTCTCCACTCACTCATGTTATAGGCGATAACCATGATCACTGCAGCAAGCGAGGCCATTGGAATAAAGGAAACATATTTTCCTAAAGATACTAAAACCAATACGATGGTTAAAACGTTGAAAATCGCTGCAAATGGCGTTTGGCCTCCTGTTTTTATACAGGTGGCGGTGCGGGCAATTGTTCCCGTACAGGGGATGCCTTTAAAAAGAATAGAAAATATATTAGCCAAGCCTTGAGCAAATAGCTCTGCGTTGGATCTGTGTCTTCTTGAGGTCATACCGTCGGCTACAACGGAGGAGAGCAAGGCCTCCATCCCTGCTAAAAGGGCGATGGCAATCGCAGAAGGGATGATCTGTGTTAATAAAGACCAGGAAAACGTAGGCAGGAAAAGATGGGGGAGAGTCTTTGGGATCTCTCCAAATCTGTCTTTTATGATCTCAATATTAAAATTGGTGAAATATACGATTAATATACATGTTAAAAAAGCGATTAAAGAACCGGGTATGTTTTTTACAAATTTCGGCCAGACAACTACGATTAAGATGGATAGGCTTCCTAAAAGGATAGAATTAATATTTACACTGGGTAAATTGATAAAAATGGTAGAGACCCTTGAAAAAAAGTCTTTAGGAAGATCAATCAGCTTTAATCCCAAAAAATCAGGAAGCTGATTAACAAATAAAATTAAGGCAAGTCCGGAGGTAAAGCCTATAACAACAGGATAAGGGATAAATTTGATCAGGGCCCCGGCTTTAGAAACACCCATTAATATTAATAAGAATCCCGCTATAAGCGTCGCTAGTGCAAGCCCGTTATATCCAAATTGCTCGATCGTTGCAAAGATAAGCAGGACAAAGGCTCCTGTAGGCCCTGCCACCTGGACTCTGCAGCCTCCAAATATGGCAACAATAAGGCCGCCGATGATTGCAGTGTATAGGCCCTGTTCGGGCCTGGCTCCTGATGCTATAGCAAATGCCAGTGACATCGGAATCGATAGAATGCCGACGACAATTCCTGAAAAAAGGTCTTTATAAAGATTGTTGAAGGAATATTTTTCATTTTTAAGTAAAGAAAAGAACTTGGGTGTAATAGAGTCGTTCATAGTTTTTCCGTGAAAAAAAGATGTTTTTTAGTTTTTTTTCTTAATTATATACCTTTGCAAATTAAATCAATAAAAAATATATTATTTAAAAAAAAAAAAATATAAAAACTTTATATTTAAAA
>CAZULH010000112.1:0-3978 GCA_964621105.1 uncultured bacterium | reverse complement strand
TGGGGCTTGGAAGAAAAGACCCAAAAAGCTCTTCCGGTTTTTTAACGCCCTTAGGCAAATTTGCATTAGGCAGTAAAATAGCGATTTATAAGCCAGGCACAATGGGATATTTTCAAGATAGAAAAATTGAAATGATCCGGGTGTTTGGAACCAGATGGATTCCATTTGATGAAGCTCTGCAGGATTCTTCAGATGAAGCGAAGGGATTCGGTCTTCATGGCGCTCCATGGGTAACCGATGCTTCCGGCCAGCTGTCGGAAGACACCTCTAAGATCGGGCAGTATGAAAGCGATGGGTGCATCCGGCTGCTTTCAGATGATATTGAAGAGCTTTTTTCCATTATTATCACCAAGCCGACCGTTGTTGAGCTTGTTAAAGATTTTCATGATGCTCAGCTTCCCGGTAAAGAAAATCAATGGGTAAACCAATGAAAAAGAAGAAACTTCGCTTACCGCATGAAAAATGTATCGAGGCCTGCGAGGACACGATCCAGCAGGTAAAAGAACAGAACCAGACCAATAAACTGTGGAGCAGCGAGGAAATATCTACTTTTGAAAAAAGACTGAAAAAATTAAAGAAAAAGGTCTATGCGGAACTGCAGCCGTGGGACAGGGTCGGTATCTGCCGCCACCCCGACCGTCCGCATACTCTTGATTATATCGATAATATCTGTGAGGAATTTGTCGAAATTCATGGAGATAGGACCTATGGCGACGACAGGGCGGTGATTACAGGTTTTGCAAAGATAGGAAAAGAAAAGTTTGTTGTTATCGGATTAGAAAAAGGCAGTAATACAGAAGAACGCTTAGAGAGAAATTTCGGTATGGCCCATCCGGAAGGCTATCGAAAAGCCCTTAGAGCCATGCAGATGGCAGCAAAATTTCACCTGCCGGTGATTACTTTTATCGATACCCCCGGCGCTTATCCCGGACTAACAGCAGAAGAGAGAGGACAGGGCTGGGCGATAGCGAAAAACCTCTTGGAAATGGCGAGACTGCCCACTCCTATTATTGTCATGCTGATCGGAGAAGGATGCTCCGGAGGCGCTTTAGGGATTGGAATCGGCGATGTTATCGCTATGTTAGAACATTCTTATTATTCAGTGATCTCGCCGGAAGGCTGCGCTTCCATTTTATGGAAGGACTCATCGAAAAATGCGCAAGCTTCGGTCGCTTTGCAGATGCATGCGGAAAGTTTATTAAAAATGCATATTATCGACGGGATCATTAAAGAACCGGAAGGCGGCGCTCATTTAGATCCGCAAAAAATGCATGCAAAAGTAAAAAAATTCATCCTAGATCAATGGCAGCTCTTGAAGATAATTCCTATTCAGGATTTAATAAAGAAGCGATATAAGAAATTTCGACAAATGGGCGAGTATCTCTCATTGTCTTAGGATTGTTTTTCATGAGGCTTCTACTTTTAGCTGCTGTTCGAAGCAAACAGCATTTACTTTTAGGTGTTTTTACCGTTCTTACTCTTCTTTTTCTTACCTGTGCAGAAAATTTAGAAAGGCTGTCTATCGGCGTATTGGCAAATTCAGGCGCTGATTTTTTCGAACTATTTTCTAAAGATAAAGAAAAGGTATATTTAAACGATGTAGAGGTAAAATGGGAGAAGATCGACAGCAGTCATAAAAATTACATCACAAAAAAAGAAGCTTCCCGTTATCTGGCGACAAATCATAAAAAAAATCTGATTAAATCGATGCTCTATACTCTTTCTTCTAAATTCGATATAGAGGAGAACTTTTCCGGACTGGTCTGGTATTTGATCATTGTAGCTCTTTTTAAAGCGATTACTTTATTTTTTTCCCGCTATACGACCCAGCTTTTGTCCATCCGTGTGACAAGGGATTTGCGGCAGCAGTATTTTGAGCATATCCAATCTCTTCCGATGAGTTTTTATCAGGACCATAATATCGGCAGTCTTACGGCTCGCGCCGTAGGTGATGCAGGACAGATTGCCTCTTCTTTAAATTCCTGTATTACCAACTACCTGCATACGCCATTTACGATTACTATTGCTTTAACCATGTGTTTTTGTTTTTCATGGAAACTTTCCTCAGTCATTTTTTTTGGTCTTCCTGCGATTATTTTTCCCGTTGTGTATTTAACAAAGAAGATCAAAAGGGTTACCCGTCAGATGCAGCGCAACCAGGAAGATTTTACTTCCGTTCTTTTAGACTTTTTGTCAGGCATTCATACGATCAAAGTTTTTTCAATGGAGAAGTTTTCTTTAAAGAAATACAAACAGCAGAATAATCGGATGGCCTATTTGGAAAAGAAAAATGCCAAATACAGCCTTTTAACACGTCCTGTACTGCATACGATTACGACGAGCTGTTTGGCTGTTGTTTTGCTTTTCGGTTTACATACTCTGCATATGACGATCCCTCAATTGATCGTATTTATCGGGCTGTTGCACCTCTTCTATGAGCCTGTAAAAAAATTCGCTGAAGAAAATGCCAATATTCAAAAAGGCTCTGTAGCAGCCGAGAGAATGTTTGAAGTGTTGCAGGTGCAGTCGGATATTAATGATTCAAAGTTTGCGAAAACCTTAGAGTCTTTTGAAAAAGAAATTGTTTTTGACCATGTCAGCTTCCGATATAAAGATACATGGGTATTGAACGATGTGAGCTTTACGATTAAAAAAGGACAGACTGTGGCTATTGTAGGACCGACAGGAGCGGGCAAATCAACGATTATTCAGCTGCTTTCCCGCCTTTATGATGTGCAGGAAGGACAAATTTCTATCGACGGCGTTCCTATCACTGAATATAAACAGAAATCATTAAGGGATCAGATAGCCGTTGTTCCTCAAAGGCCTTTTCTCTTTTATGATACTGTTGCGGAAAATATTGCTTTTGGAACAGGGTGCCAAAGAGAAAAAATCGAAGAGGCGGCCAAACAGGCATATGCCCATGAATTTATCTCTAAGCTTCCATCTCAATACGATACACTGCTTGCAGAAACAGGAAAAACCCTTTCCGGCGGCCAGCAGCAAAGATTAACGATCGCCAGGGCGATTGTGAAAGGATCTCCCATTCTTGTTATGGACGAGGCGACCTCTTCTCTGGACGCGGTTTCGGAAAACCGTATTAAAAAAGCTATCCAGGGTCTTCGTCATAAAGTAACGCAGATTATTATTGCTCACCGCTTATCAACGATTGAACATGCCGATATGATTATTTATATTGAAAACGGAAGTGTGGTTGCACAGGGAACGAAAGAAGAGCTTATTAAAAAATCTTCAGGTTTTCGTAATATGTGGGAGCAATATCATCAGATGAGCCAAAAAGGACAAAAGGTACTAGCAGGAGAAGTGTAAAATGGAAGATCTGTATCAAGAATTATCGGATTATTTAGATTCCCTTGTCGGGCTTGTTGAGACGTTTCCTGGTCATACGTCTAAAATGAATGAGATCTTTCAGCAGATGATGGAAAAAGCCGAGGCTATTGGAGGCAAGGTGCTAGAAGATATGACTCGCCTGCAAAGCGCCTATAAGTATCTTTTAACAAGTCCGCAGCAGACAGAACAGCTGCTGGTTGAATTCAAAAAAGACTGTTTTATCTTAAAAAACGACCTCTGGGAGCTATAGAAGCGACCTTTCCGGATACAGCAAATGATACCCTGCCGCTTTAATCTTATGGTTGGAAATCCTTTTATTGCCGTTATGAAGAGAGGGGAAAACGGATTCTTTTTCTTCTGTAGACAGCTGCATTTTTTTTGCTAAAAGCTTATATAGTTCTTTTCTTGTAATGATTGTATCATCAGATAAATTAAAGACACCTTCAATAGAATGTTCCAGTAGATATTCGATGGCGCTGATAACGTCGTCTTTATGGATCATGTTGGTATATTGGTCATTTGGATGAAGGTGGGATAAAATAGCGGCGATCTCTTTTTTCGGCCCATAAATCTCAGAGAGCCGCAAAATCGTAATTTTCCAGTTATATTCTTTTAAAGACAGAAAAA
>CAZULH010000111.1:0-3987 GCA_964621105.1 uncultured bacterium | reverse complement strand
TTTCCCTGTTCAATAGGAATATAATTAATTACGGGAAGAATATTTTTTTTATCGAACGTCAGATCAATCCGCATAAGTCTTTCTTTTTGGGAACAAACGAAAAATATTTTATCTTTCAATAAGATGGGCTTTGTCTGTTCTTGTTGTGAAAAGACCATATCGATTTCTTTTGCTTCTTCTATAAGCGCAAAATTTTCTTTCTGGGATAAATGAGAAAGAACTATGATCATATCAACGCCCATGTCCTTTAACCGATCGCAGGCATCTTTCATGGATTCTCTATAAGAAAGCGTATAGGTGCCAAAAGGATTATTGAAAGGATACTGCTGCTGCTGCATAACGCCGATGATGCCGATCGTATATTCCCCCACTTTTTGGATAGCTGCCTGATGGATCCCTTTTACCGGACGGTTGTTCTCATCGATAATATTGGAAGAGAGCCATAAGAATTTTGATTCTTTTCCTCTTTCCATAAAAGCTGCCGTCCCGTAATCGAACTCATGTTTCCCTACGGAGATATAATCGATATCCATACGGTTTAATACTTCAATAACATGCCTACCGACATCAGAAGCGGAAAGCCAAAAAGAAAACAGGATATCGCCATGCAAGAGAGTCAAAGACCTCTGCGATTTTTCTTTTTCCTTATTTAAAGTGAACAATACATGAGATAAATAAACGGGGTCGTCATCATAAGCAAACGAAAACAGGGTAATTTTTTCACTTTTTGCTATAAGAGCGAAAGGCACCATAAATATAAAAAGCCATAGCTTTCGCATAGATTTCTCCTCCCTGTAGCTCATTGTATGTATTTATTCTTTTTTTCAAATTCTTTTCTTATTTTATTTAAACTCTTGTTTTAATATCATTAATCTCTAATACTAAAGACAATAAACAATTTAATGCGCTCATGAAACCCCACGTTGCTGAACTATCGGTATTTATCACTTATTTTATAGCTCTTTTTATTGTTATCTTTTTTACCTATCGACGACAGCGCTCAGATACAGACTTTGTTATCGGCAATCGTTCATTAAATTACTGGCTGACAGCTTTATCTGCACATGCCAGTGAAATGAGCGGATGGCTGTTTACAGGTTATCCTGCTCTTATTTTTGTAACGGGTGTTTTTCATGCTTGGGTATTAGTGGGCCTGGTGCTCTTCATGTATTTGAACTGGCAGTTTATCGCCCCAAAAATACGCAAGGCCACAGAAAAATGGAACGATTTGACCTTAAACGCCTATTTCGAATCGCGTTTTCAGGATAAAACGGGCGTTATCCGCACCCTTTCTGCTTGTATTACCTTTGTATTCTTTTTAATTTATATTGCTGCCGGACTGATCGTTTTGGGATTTTTAGTCGAATCCCTTTTCGGCATGAACTATCACACGGGCATTACCATCGGGCTTTTTATCGCTGTTTTCTTTGTCTATCTTGGTGGATACCGTACAATTGCCTGGCTTGATCTTTTTCAAGGGACTTTTTTACTTTTTGTTATTTTGGCTATCTGCTCGATCCTTTTAAAAAAGTTCGGAGGCCTGAGCCCTATTATGCAAGCGATATCGGCGCAGAACTTATCGACCTCGCTATTTCCTTCTTTTAACGCATCGACTATTTTCGATATTATCCTAATTGCCAGCGGATGGGGACTGGGATATTTCGGGCAGCCGCATATTATCACTAAGTTCATGGGTATCAACCGCGTTTCTGCTCTTCGCAAGGCCAAATATGTCGGCATAAGCTGGCAGATCCTTTCCATGGGCGGAGCGACTTTGATCGGACTGATAGGCATTTATCTGTTCCCTCAAGGACTTTCCAACTCTGAATTTGTCGTTATGGAAGTAGTTAAAACGACCCTGCCTCCCGTTTTTGCGGGGCTTGTGCTATGTGCTATTTTAGCAGCTACAACCAATGTGATGGCTGCGCAGATACTTGTTTTAGCCTCTTCTTTTTCTGAGGATATTTATAAAAAGCTTATCAACAAAAAGGCAACGCATACAAATATTTTGAAAATGTCCCGTATTTGTGTTTTAGTCATTGCTATTATCAGCTATGGCATTGCCTACTGTAAATTTTCCACGATCTATTTTCTTGTCCGTTATGCCTGGTCGGGGATCGGCGCTGCTTTCGGTCCTTTAGTCATCACTTCTATTTACTTTAAAAAAATTAATATTAAGGGAGCCATTGCCGGCATTCTTACAGGGTCTGTTTTTTCAGGGATTTGGCCTCTTTTCAATAAACTGCTTACCAAAGATATTTCCCCTATAGTACCAAGTTTTATTTTAAGTTTTCTGGTGATTATAATTACCTCGTATTTCACTAAGAAACCGAAGAAAAAATCACTCTTGTGAGAAAGAGAAAAAATTGTTATGCTTTTAGCCAAAAGCAATGAAGGACAAAGTACAATGAGCAAAACATGTCAGGTTACTAATAAAAAGCCTCGAAAAGGACGTACGTATCAGAAGCGGGGAATTGCAAAAAAGAACAAGGGCATCGGACTGAATATTACCGGTAAATCCAAACGCCGCTTTTTGCCTAATCTTTTCAAAAAAAGATTTTGGTTGTCAGAAGAAAAGCGATTCATTACTCTCAAATTATCAGCTGCTGCTATCCGCACGATTGATAAGTTAGGACTTTCTGCAGTTGTAAAAAAACTGAGAAAACAGGGAACTAAAATCTAGTTTTTGTGAAAAAACTTTTTCGATCTTTTATTTTTTTCTCTTTTACTATAGGTTTTTTTGCATCTATTTTTTATTTATCAATAATTTTTTTTCCGACGCTGCCCTCTCCGCAGAATCCCCCTGTTTTATATTCCAACCAGTGCCATGACGATCTTAGGCGGATTACTATTCAGTCTTTAAATAAGGCTAAATCCTCCATTCATATGGTGATGTTCGGCCTAAGCGATACGGCGATCATTGACACATTAAGAAAAAAAGCAAAGACGGTTCCTTCAAAAATTTACTACGACCATCGTTCTTCTCCTTCTTTGGCCCTATCTGCCAATTTGGCCAAAAAGGTAAAGACCAAAGGGCTCTTGCATCAAAAAATCCTGGTTTTGGACAACACCACGGTTTTTATCGGTTCAGCCAATATGACCCATGCCTCTTTATCTATGCATGATAATTTAATGATCGGGTTTTATAGTCCTGAGATCGCTCATTTTTTAATCCACAAGGCTCCTTATTCATCCGGATATATCCGCAGTATGGTCGGAGGACAGAATATAGAATTATGGCTTTTGCCTGACATGCAGAACAAGGCCCTATCCTCTCTGCGCGAGCTTATCCATTCGGCTAAAAAAAGTATTTTTGTCGCCATGTTTACTTTTACCCACCCCATTTTAGTTGATGAGCTGATCAAAGCCCACAAAAGAGGCGTGCAAGTCGAATGTGTCATTGATTTTCAATCCAGTATGGGCGCTAGCGGAAAAGTTGTGGAGAAGCTAAAAGCTGCCCATGTTCCCTTATATTTCAGCTCCGGCCCCCAACTTTTGCATCACAAGATGCTATTTATCGACAATAAGACCTTAATTTCGGGTTCAGCTAACTGGACAAAGTCCGCTTTTGTTAAAAACAATGACTGTTTCTTTATTCTTCACCACCTAACGCCTAAACAAAAACGGTTTGTGCAAAAGCTGAAAAAAGTCCTGATCTACCATGCAAAATCTTGATTGATATCGCAAAATGCTCTACCTTGAAAAAAAAGGATAAAGCTTTATGATCAAAGAGCTGCTGTGGGTTGCGTTTACATTATTTCTTTTAATGGACTCTATCGGCAATGTCCCCCTATATATCGTGCTGTTAAAAGGAATCGACAAAAAAAAACAGCGTTATATTATCTTACGTGAACTGATCATCGCATTAGGTTTTATTATCCTATTTAATTTTATTGGAAAGGGCCTATTACAATTCTTGCATATCAGCAAAGACTCCATCCAGGTCGCCGGAGGTGTTATCCTCTTTTTAATCTCTATCAAAATGGT
>CAZULH010000110.1:0-4076 GCA_964621105.1 uncultured bacterium | reverse complement strand
CGGGGTAATGAAAAAAAATGTTTTGATCATTACTTCTTCCGGAGGGGGAGGCTTAAAACAGGCTGCCAAATCTGTTTATCAGAAAATTGAAAAAGAAGAGCCAACTGCTAACATACTTGTTAAAGACTTTCTTCTTGACTGGATGAAAGGTTTTGGCTGGGCTTCTTATTATTATAACTGGACGCAGAGAAAAGGGTATGTTTTTTTACAGCAGACTTTTGTCAACCTTCAGAAATATGCAGACGGGCTTTTCTGGCTGCCACTGTTCTTTATTGTTTTAAGGACATTATTTAAATATGACATTGATGAGATCTATGATACCCAGGTTGTGGGAATTTCAGCTATTATTAAAGCGGCTCGATTATACGGACATTATAAAAAGAAAAAAGTTCTCACAAAACGTGTTGTAATTGATTTGCCGACAGATAGGTGTACCCATTTTTTTGCAAATGTGAAAAGGCTTTCAAAAAAAGACCGCAGTTTTTTTTCTTTAGTTTCCATAAAGCCTTTACTTAAGGAAGGACAAACTCCGGATGAGTTTTGGCAAAAAAACTGCAATCTATTGGAAAAAGATGTTGTCTACGATTATTTTCCTGTAAGGGCAGCTTTTAAAAATTATATGGATTTACCCAAATGCATCGATCCTTTTTCTATTACTATTCGGACAAAACAGAAAGAAGAGCAGTTAATTGTAGAAAAGCTCTTAGAAAAAAAAGTAACGCCGGTTGCTTTTTCACATAATGGCTGCATGTTTACTATTGATCCTCAAGATCAGGTTATCGCCGTATTATTTGGGACTCATCCTACGCAAGAGGCGATGTATCAGTATATCGATCAGTTTTTGCAGATTGCCAAATTAGAGAAAAGACGGATGTATCTGTTTGTTTTTTGTAATGACTATGCTCCGCGGTCTATTTTTACCTGGCTGCTTGAATCAATGAAGAAAAAGATAGATCAGGCTGAATCATTGATCGTAGTGCCGATGTCTTTTCAGCAGGAAGATGTTATCGCTTCATTATTTTATCGGGCTAATCTGACGATCACCCGTTCCGGCGGTTCCACTATTATGGAATTGATGGCGATCTCTCATGGGGAGAATTGGATACATTCTCAAAGAAAGAAGAAAAAACCAACACAAAAGCTTTCTTACAAACAGCTTTTAAAAGGTATTCCTGCATGGGAAGCCGGCAATGCGGACTATATGCACCATTATTATGATGCCAAAATTGTCACGCCTCAGACGGCCGGCGAATTATATCGCGCAGTGTTCAAATAGATATTCGATAAATTCCCGCCATGCCTTTTTGACTACAAAGGGCTCTAGGTTCTCTTTTTGCGTGCCTACAGCTGTAGCAAAGTCAGGAAGGAACTCTTGCAATTTTCCTTTGGTTGCATCGCTGTTAAGGTTAGGCGTAATACCCTCAAGGAAATTCGAACGTTTAAAATAATCGTCCATTACGAGCAGAAGGTATTCACGCATATTGGGCGTAGTGCACAAGACTTCAAGCACTTTTAATGGAGCTACATGGCGAATTTCATCACCTAGCTGCTCAAGTCTTGATTTATGGTTGAGAAGAAGGGAGATTTTTCCGTGTTTTCCCATAGTTGAAAAAATTTCGACGATCCTTGACCTGTCTTCTTCTGAGCAGGGGAGGTCTGTATATTTTACATTTTTATTGGGACGGATTTTGATAATGCCGGCCACAATAGGAGAATGAGAATGAAAGACAGAAACAATGCCCTTGACGGGATCGATGCAATACTGCATGGGAGCAAAAATGGAAGTGGAAAAAGAAAAGGTTTGTTCAATTACCTGTTGAATGTCTACTGGGGGTTGGTCTATCATGAAAATCTCCTATGTATAAAAATATATTTTTATAAGAAATTTATGGGAAAAATTATTCTATTTCAAGATAAAATCTGTTAAGATGAAAAAAATATGAAAAGAATTCTTGTTAGGTTATTTTTTCGTTTTTTTATTTTGTTTGCCGTCAGTCTTTTTATCCTTGTGTTTTCTAAAGGATGGCAGATGGTTACGGAAGGTTTTCGGCTTGATAAGATCGAAAAGGAACTGCCTGTAAGTAACAATGAAGAAATCGATCCTTCCATCCTGCAGATCCTCAGTCAGGATTTTTATTATCTGGGAAAAGGATGCCAGGTATATGTCTTTGAAAGTAAAGATAAGCAATATGTCCTAAAATTGATGCGCTATCATAAGTATCGTCTTCCTTTCTGGTTAGACCAGCTCTCTTTTTTCTCATGGGGCGAAAAATATCGCTTAGAGAGACGGCAGCATCGCAAGAAAAGCTATGCCATGACAATGGACAGCTACCATATTGCTGATAATATCCTTAAAGAGGAAACAGGGGTTATTCACATCCATTTGCAAAAAACCAAAGGGCTTCCTCAAAAGCTGCAGTTAATTGATCGGCTTCACCGCAGGCAAACGATCGATATCAATCATCATGGTTTTATATTGCAGAAGCGTTTGCATAATTTAGAGTCTGTAATTACGAGATTTAAGAAAAAGAAAGATCTAGAACAGATAGAAAAAACAATCGATTCTTTTTTGCAGACGATCGTATCTATCTATAAAAAAGGGGTAGTGATCAGAGATTATAACTGTCTGAAAAATGCGGGCTATATAGAGGGGAATGTGATCGAAATGGATGTAGGCAGCCTATACCCTGCTGAAACCGATTTATCTGATCCGCAGGCATTTGAAAAGGAACTGCGTAATTTCACCAAACATTTCCGCAAATGGTCGGTCAAACATTTTCCAACTATCCTTCCTCTCTTTGATCAAAAAGTGCAGGAAGTTGTCGATAATCATGAAACGCTCTGGAACCAGTGATGGCTAAAAAAAGGATCTTTGTTTTTCTGTTATTTTTTCTTACGATTTTTGGCATTGTTAAAACTCATTATTATTTGACTAAGGGCTTTCGTTTGCAGAAAGTGATTTATCAGCATCCCTCTGAAGAGGCACAAACGGAAAATCAGATTTCAAGCCATTTTCAAATGCCCTACCATTATATAGGCAAGGGCAGGCAGGTATATGTGTTTGCAAGCAGCGATGAGAAATATGTGATAAAACTGATCCGCGACCATAAATATCGCACGCCTTTATGGGCAAAATATTTTTCATGCTTCCATCTTCTGAACGCTAGCCATAAGCAGATGCTCTTAGAACAGGAAGAAAGGTATGAGAGGGCTATACAGAGTTACGCCATAGCAAAAAACGAGTTGTCTCAGGAAGTCAATCTTTGTTTTTTCCATTTTGGGAAAACGGTGGAATGCATCAACACAAAATTATTTCTGTTCGACCATCTTCACCGTAAGATGGAAATAGATCTAGATGATGTCGCTTTTTGCATACAGAAAAAGGCCGTTCCGATAAAAGAGGTCCTGCTTTCTTTAAAAAAGCAAAAAGACCATCAAAAAGCTCAATGGATAATAGAAAAAACGCTAGATAAAATCTTTTCTCGTATAAACAGGGAGATACTTAATAGAGACCTTTCCAATATACTTACCAATTTCGGATATGATGGAGAAGATGTCTTTGAAATGGATATAGGAAGTTTTTATAAAGAGAAGGATCTGCTTTCCTATAGGAGAAAAGTGATGGAGCTGCAGCAGTTTGTTCAGCCGCTGGAGGTTTTTGTAAAAAAACATTTTCCTCAGCTGACGTATGTCTTGGATGATAAAATCCTATCACTTATGCAAAATTGGAAAAAAGATGAAAGACAGAATTAATTATATTATCATTAGTGTGATGGTTTTGCTTTTTACAGCTACTGCTGTTTATTTACGATGGGACTATCTGCCCATATCGGCTCTTTCAGGAACAATAGACAAAAACCCGCTTTGGGATGTTGATCTTGCCAGTGAAGATGTTGAAAAAGTAAAAGATATTCTTTCTCAGCGGTTTTATTATTATGCAAAGGGCCGTCAGAACTTTGTTTTTATCAGTGAAGACAAGCAATATGTATTAAAGCTGATTAATCACGATCGCTTTCGTTATCCTTCCTTTTTTTACAAGATCCCCATGCCTTCTTTTTTCGATGCTATCCGCAAAG
>CAZULH010000109.1:0-4082 GCA_964621105.1 uncultured bacterium | reverse complement strand
CATTATTATATAACTAATTAAAAACGAGAGATTATAGCGGTAATTTTATTAAATTACACCGTATCTTTTTCTTTGAGCATGCCTTTGAGGGTGCTTTTCCTTGTAATATCTGCTCCCAGCTGCGATAAGTTCTCTTCCAGATGATGATAGCCTCGGTCAAGAAAATCCACATTGTAGACTTTGGAAAAGTCAGAAGCGATCAGAGCGGCCATTACATAGGCAAAGCCTGCACGCAGGTCTGGAATGGAAAATATCTGTCCCTGCAGAGGGGTGATGCCCTTGATAATAGCGCTATGGGTATGGTTGAGTTTGGCAAAACGACAGGTTTTCTCGCCTAAACATTTTTTGAAAAGCTGGATGTCTGCTCCCATCTGTTTAAGCATGGCCGTATAGCCCAAACGGTTCTCGTAGACGGTCTCATGAATGATGGAAGTACCGCTGCTTTGGGTTAACAACACTCCGAAAAGAGGCTGCCAGTCTGTCATAAAGCCCGGATGTACATCGGTCTCGATATGAATATTGCCGATTAAAGGTTTTTGATAAAAAAAACGGATGCCCTGATCGGTAATCTGAAAGCCCCCGTTGATTTCGCGCAGAAGGTTTAAAAAGGAGATCATATGCTGGTGCTGGGCCCTTTGAATAAAGACATCTCCTTTGGTAGCGATAGCAGCTAAGGCATAGGAGACCACTTCATTGCGGTCTGTTAATACCGTGTGTTCCGTTTCATAAAAAATGGAGGTTTGCTGGAGGCAAATAGTCCTGTCGACATCGATGGTAATGTTAACGCCAAGTTTTTGTAAAAATAAGATCAGATCTATGATTTCCGGTTCGATAGCAGCATTTTTTATCACGGTGCTTCCTTTTGCATAAACGGAAGCTAAAATCGTATTTTCCGTAGCTCCAACGGAAGGATAGGGAAGGGTTAAAATAGTGCCGGTCAGTCCTTCTTTGGCGTGGGCTTCATAATAGGCGCCATTTTCTTTTTGATAAAAATTGATTTCTGCTCCCAGCTTTTGCAGCGAGTCCATATGAAAATCAAGAGCTCTTGTACCCAGTTTATCTCCGCCTAAGGTAGGTACGGAAATGATTTCTTTTGAGCGGCCGAGAAGGGCGCCCAATATCAAAATGGGGATACGGTTAGCTCCTGAAAATTTTTGGGAGATATAGGTTGTCGTTAATGTTTTTGTATGGGTTTCCAGTATTTTCTTTTTTTTATCCCAGACATATTGCATCCCGACTTCTTTGCAAAGATCCAAGGTAATCGATACATCGCCGATATCGGGGACGTTATAGAAAATACATTTTTTATCCGACAAAAGAGACGCAACCAAAAGTTTGGTAATGGCATTTTTCGCTCCGGATGCGATGATGGTTCCTTTAAGAGGTTTTCCTCCGTTTATAGCTAGATAAGTAGAATTCGGCATGATTATCCCTGTGTGATCGGTTGGCAAAATAATAGAAGCAAAAATTTTTCTAAACAAGAGAAACAAAAGATTTTTTTTCTAGCGATAAACAGGATAACCTTTTATCGTTTTGAATCAAAATTTTAAGGAGTCAATTTTGTCAAGAGATCGAATCAATGAAGTGCTGCAGATACGGGGATCTTATATTCATTTTGAATCCTATGAACAACCGGTTTTTCTATTAAATGGATCGGATATTGGGACAGTTGAATCTGCAAAAGATGTGCATGTTGCATTTGGAGCAAGAGTTTCAAAGAGGCTATCGACAAGAGGTTCTTTATTCTTACATGCAATTACTTCCGGCTGCAGCTACCATGCAGAACAAGATGTCGTTTTTCTTATATTTGAAAAACAGCGGCAATCATTTGTGATTACAAATATGTTTGTAGAGGGAACTGTGCATCTCCCGTTTTATTGTAAAGAGGTCACAGTGATTAATTCCTCTATTGGAGCATTAGAGTTTCTTACTTTTGGATATGTGTATGTAAAAGAAGGGGCGAAAATTAACTCTATAATTAATGGCATAAGAAAATGAGCTCGATCATCATTTTTTCTGAAGGAGTGAAGCTTTCGAAGAAAAAAGTTTAGCTTGCTCTGAAGAGAAAAAATCATGTATAATTATCTTGCTTTATTACTACATTAATAAAAAAAAATTAAAAATTATGTCACAAATTAATAATGTTTCTGCATTAACTGCATATGAAAAGGCGATGCAGATTCAGAAAAGTTATCCCAATGGGGAAGTTGGCATTATGCTTACAAAAAATGGCCAATGCAAGTGTTATGCTATCTTGCATTTAGATGATCCGCAAAAACCGCAAGAGGAATATTATTTCCCGTTTTTCCCAACTTTTCCTACACCGGAGCTGTCCTGCGGTATATTTTCGAAAGAAACACGAGACTGGAATTTTCGGATTGTTTGGGATAGGGAGATTTCTGTAATGGAAACAGAGCTGCAGCTTTCTCTTGTAGCCACGCTGGGGAGTTCTACAGCCTTGACTGTTCATGATTCTTTAATGCATTTAATTGTAGCGAGATCACAAGATGTTTAAGACGGGGATCGGTCAGGACAGCCATCGTTTTTTACAGGACGGATCTTCAAAACCCTGTATTTTAGCAGGTGTGCATTTTGAAGATGTGCCGGGATTTTCAGCAGATTCCGACGGCGATGTTGTTATCCATGCGCTCTGCAATGCCATTACATCGATTTCCCACGTTCCGATCTTAGGCGAAATTGCTGTTGACCTGTGTCATAAGGACGGCATTACCGATTCAAAAGTCTATTTGCAAAAAGCTTTGGAAACACTGCAGGGACAGACGATTGCTCATGTAGCGATTTCCATTGAAGGAAAACGTCCGCGTTTTCAAAAGCGTATTGATGAAATGCGGCAGTCGATTGCCCAATTGTTAAAGCTAAATGTCTCGCAGGTCGGTATTACGGCTACATCGGGAGACGGGCTGACCAGTTTTGGCTGCGCGGAAGGCGTGCAGTGTCTTTGTGTGATGACCGTAAAAGAAAATCAGTAAACATCTTTGCGATAGCGTTTTTCTTTAAGCATATTTTCAATGAATGCTTTTGCCTGATCGGCAGATAGATTTTTTTCTTTGATCAATATTTTTTCTAAGGCGGCATCGATGTCTTTGGCCATGCGTTTAGCATCTCCGCAAACATAAAGATAGGCACCGTTATCGATCCATTGGACAAGTTCTTTTGCTTGTTCGAGTATTTTGTGCTGGACGTAGATTTTTTCTGTTTGGTCCCTTGAAAAAGCCAAAGACAATCGAAGAAAGCCTTCTTTTTCCAATTTTGTTAAAAAATCTTCATAGTAAAAATCACACGCTTTTTTTCGATCTCCGAAAAACAGCCAGGTTTTTCCTGTAGCCCTGCTTTGTTTGCGCTCATGCAAAAAAGAAATAAACGGAGCAACCCCGCAGCCGGGGCCGATCATGATGATATCATCTGTTGAAGAGGGAAGATGAAAAGAGGGGTTGGTATGTACAAAAAGAGGGATTCTAGTGTCATTTTCTTTAGCGAGATTACATAAAAAATTGGTGGCGACACCGGTTCTTTTTCTGTTATTGGAAGTAAATTCTACTAACACAACTGTTAGATGAATTTCATCAGGCGTTGTCTTTTGGGAAGAGCTGATAGAATAAAAACGCGGAATTAGCGCAGACAGTTTTTTTATGAGCTCTTCATAATGCAATTGCGCCTCTTTATGTTCTTCAAGAAGGTCTTGCAGCTGCCGTTCATACAGATAATGAATGAGCAATTTTTTATTTTCGGGTTTAAATAGTTTCTCTAATTCTTTTTTCTTTGTTTCATTCGTTTGTTTTTCATGGATATATTGCAGCAGAGGCTGCGTTAATTTTGTGATATTGGCATAGCGCAGAAAGAAATCACGCAAGAGCACTTTTTCTTTTAGACGGGGGTGAATAATCTTCGTTTCGTTTGAAGCATTGAGCCTTTGCATAATGCTGTCGACAGAAGGGGGAGTATTTTCCGGCAATATGGCAATGCTGTCGCCGGGAGAGTACTGAATATCGGAACCGGAAATATCCAAAGAAATGAAATAGGTTTTTTTAGGTGCTTTCACAAATTTCTTTACTTATAGGCAT
>CAZULH010000108.1:0-4118 GCA_964621105.1 uncultured bacterium | reverse complement strand
TTTAACTGGTTTTATCACTGGAATATCAATCCTGAAGCAGCAATTATCCATTACATTACCCTAAGAGGAAAAGAGAAAATAAAAGAACAGATGGAAAAGCTCTCAAAACTTTCATTTTTTCACAATAACTGGTCCTTGTAAAATTAAAAAAAGTTAAATTTTTTCTTTATTTAATCCTTTTCTTTTCCTAAAGTTTAGTCCCCAAAAAATTTTAACCATATTGGAGGGTTATTATGACAGCAAAAGTACAAGGTCAATCATTGGTTCCCCCTGAAGCACCGAAAGAAAAAAAAGTGCAAAGACCACCATTAGAAACCAAAACTGACAGCGTTGCGAAACCGGTTTTGAACCAACACCTAATAACAATTTGTGGCGACGAAGAATCTTTTGGAATAACAGAAGTCGACAAAAACTGGATCTATTGGAATGCATAATTTGTTTAATTAATATCATTTTCCTAAATGCTCTTGTCTGGTATTGCAGCAAGGGCATTTTTTTCTTTTCTAAACTATTTTTTTTTGATAAGCTTTTTTCAAATTTAATGGAAAAAATTGATGACAGCAGAAACAGCCTTAAGATCAATTCCTCCGTCAAAACCCATTGGCATATTAGAACGAAGAAGACAAGCAATGCTATTAAGGCAGCAAGAAGCTGCTGCACAAAAAAAAACCAATCAACAGAAAGAATCTAAAGAAGAACAAGAAGCCTGTGAATTAGTTAGGCGTTTAACCTTTCTTGCCGACCAAGAACTTAAGGATATTCCTAAAGCCAGACCTATTTCTGCAAGAGCTCGAATCTTTGAAAAACATGTTACCGAAGGCCCTGCTGGAGATGATCCTGAAGCTGAACAAACACTTCTTGCCTTATTTCAAAGGCTTAACACGCCTCCACATGTTTCTCCGAGAATTTTTTGTTTTGGAGTTTTTGTTCAATGTTAAGTATTCAAATAATTTCTTCATCTTGTAGAAATTTCTATAAATAGCTATGTTTTTTCTCTAACGTAAAAGGATTTTATTATGCGTGTATTATTCGTTATTTTCAGTTCACTTATTTTTTCATTGTTCAGCACAGAAAATACTCACTCAGAAATCAAACTAAAGGACATTAAGGATTATCATTTGGAATTTGCTTTTGATGAAAATGGCGAAGTATCTGATCTTTTTATCATTTTTCAAAATGATAAGCTCAGTTTAAAACAACTGATCTCACAAACAGATCTCTCTGTCAAACAGGAAGCGGTAAAAAAAACGATGAATGTCCATCCTCAGCTGGCAGAAATTCTTCTAAAATATGAAGAGACAACAGCTGCAAAAACTGCGCTTCTACAAGCAATAGAAGGGGAAGATTATGAATCGGCTATCAAACTTGTAGAATTTGGCGCATCGGTAAAAGAACAAAAAGGGGGGGATCCTTTAAGCATTGCCTGCTCCAAACAAAATGTTTCCATAGAACTTGTTCAGGTTCTTTTACAAAAAACAGCGGAAGTTTACTCTCCTAAAAAAATGTCGCCTTTAATTTATGCTATTCAGACGGGAAGAAAGGATGTTCTCGCCCTTTTAATCAAATATGGAGCGGACATTAACCGTTTATATAAAACTTCCGAAGGCCTCTTTACGCCTCTCGATTATACCTGTCATCTTCCACAAAATCCTCTTACATGTACAAGAGAAGAAATGGTGCATTTTCTGATTGAAAGGGGAGCGCATATTAAGGATGTCAAGTCAAACACCTATCCGATCTTTTGGGCCTGTACAGTTGAAGACATCAATGTTATTCAATTTCTCTTAAATGAAGGGGCTGAAGTCAATACTCATCCGGCCGATAAAAAAAGTCCTCTGGAAATCGCTATCGACCATAAAAATAAGCCTTTGATTGCTCTTCTTCTAAGAAATGGCGGAATCCTTCCGGGAAGTAAATAAAAAAAAAGGAAGAGGAAATTCCTCTTCCTTTATCAACTTAATTACGGAAGCGTAACTTCAACGGGCGTGCTTTCATATCCCTCTAAATCTGTCCAGGTCAGCCAATAGCTGTTTGACGTACCCTTTTTACGTCTATGATTTTCATACGAAAAATCATCAGCACCAAACGTTTCTAAAAGGATAGTCTTAGCGCTGTCTGCGTAGATTTTATAATAAACAGGATCTCCAACAGTGGGAGGAGACCATGAGATTTGATTGACTAGATCAACTTCCCATGGAAATGATCTTTTTTGCTGTTCTGACGACGTTATGTTTAGCGTACTTGTTTTGGTAGCCTGAGTTCCTGTAATATATTGTACTACAGAAGGAACTCCTGTAACCTCGCCTTTCCATGCGGCAATTGTCTTAATATTATTTCCTGTTCCATAAATATAGGTCGTTAATGAGCCCAAGTCATGCTGTACCGGTGATATTGTTTGAACGCTGGACCAATTGACGCCATAATCACTTGTGTTCGTTGCTTTTACAGTTGCATATCCAACTCCCTCTTCCTCTTTCCAAGAAACAAGCGCATCGTTACTGCCAACGTTTAAAATGATATTAAAATCATCAGTGGATGACGAAGTAAAATATATTAAAAGCGGAGTTGACCAGGTGGCTCCGTAATCAGAACTGCGGACCGAATATAAATCTGCCGATGAAAAAGTGGCAGAATATACAGTAAAAAACAAAACTGCATTTCCAGCTCCACTTCCGGTAAACATGCCTTCAGTTACTGGATTAGCTCTAGCATACGAAGAAACCGTAGAAGCAGCAGACCATGTAGCTCCATAATCAGAAGAAACAGAAGATTTAGTAACGAAATTTTGAACATCATCGCCATAAGTAAAGCTAAAGATTGCATGTCCGGACCTGTCCATGCAGATGTAAGCAAAGGGGAAAATGCTTATTTCTGCAAGATTAGAAACAGAAGACCAGTTAGCTGCGTAATCGGAAGTATACACTTCTTGAACATAGCCAGCGGTTGAATTAGACCAAATAATGATTGCATGGCCTGTTATATCCATAACGATTTGTGGGGTAGTTGCCGTTTGTTCAGAAGGGGATAATGTAATTGGAGCAGACCAGTTAGCTCCGTAATCAGAAGTATGCGTTTCCTGTATTCGTCTATTGGATCCATCGGAGCGCCGCCAAATAATTATCCCATGTCCTGTTTCATCCATTACAACAGAATAAGAGGAAGCGTTTTGACCATCTGCCGATAAGGTTTGGGGAGCAGACCAGTTAGCCCCATAATCAGATGAATAGCTAACCTGCACTCTATCGTAAGATCCTCCTGTATATGCCCAGATTGCTATTGCATTACCGGATTCATCCATAACGACATTGCCGTTATACCTGCAATCAATCCCTGAAATGTTGGCAGGCGCCGACCAGGTAGCTCCGCTATCAGAAGAATAAGAAGCTTTTATATAATAATTGGTTCCTCCCACTTCCTGAGACCATGTCATGATAAAATTACCAGATGAGTCACCGGCTACATTACAGCTATCAGCGTGTTCCGTAGTAGGGGTAGAAATAGTTTGAGAACTTCCCCAGTTGATAGGCACCTCTGCAAAAATTAAAGAAAAAAAAGATAAAAACATAACACTTAAGTATTTCATAAGATCTCCATAATATAAAAAAATTTAGAAAAGTTTAGCAAATGAAGAGAAAAAACCAAAAGAAAAAATTTTAATTTATTGAAAAGGATTCTAAAATTTAACAAATAATCCTAATTGTGTTATATAAATTCCTCTGCAATTTTTTATTAAAAGAAAATAAGAGGGGTTTATGAGGATTAATAGAGCTAGATTAATTTCAACTTTATCATTAGCAAGTGTTGCTTCAGCTACAGTTACACAATGGTCGAATAAAAGCATAAGCGCTGTCGACAATAGCAATCCAGAATCGCTGAGTTTTGAAGAATATTTGAGATATGTGGGAACTTCTTTAGCGATAGTCGGATCTATTATAGGAACAGCCGGATGTATTTTAGGGTGTTTGTATTGTTTTACAAGTAGATCAATGGAACAATATTGCTCTTCAGATCAAGAACGAATTGAAGAGCTCGAAATGAGAGGACAAAGAGTATAATTAGGGCGTAATTTTTAAGGTCTGATAATACATGTTATGTATAGATAACATGGACAATTATCC
>CAZULH010000107.1:0-4125 GCA_964621105.1 uncultured bacterium | reverse complement strand
TTTATTTTTTATCAGCCAGATTAGCGGAAGGCTGTTTAAATTTTTAAAAATGCCGTCAGTAGTGGGATATTTATTTGCAGGGATAGTCTTCGGTCCGGCCCTGTTTAACCTTTTTACGGAAAAACTCATTCGCAGTGAATTGTCTTTAGTAACGGATATTGCTTTGGCGATTATTGCTTTTTTAATTGGAGGATCATTAAGGCTTCATAGACTTCAGTCTTTAAAAAAGATGATTTTAGGCATCACCCTTTTTCAGGGGATCAGCGCTTTTATATTGGTCGGTCTTTTGAGCGCCTATCTTTTGCCGTTTATTGCTCCTTCTATTGAGGAAATCAATGGTTTTGCAAAGTCCTATCTTCCGATTGCGCTGATTTTGGCATCCGTATCGGTAGCTACTGCTCCCGGCGCTATTATGGGGATTGTTCATGAATATAAAGCAAAAGGCAAATTTACAGACATATTATTAGGTATTATATCGTTAGACGATGTCCTTACTCTTATCTTTTTTTCTTTTGCCTCTATTCTTTCAGCTAATTTAATTACAGGCAAGGCGTTAAGCCTTGAACTTATAGTGCTGCCTTTCTTAACGATCGGAGCCTCTATTTTACTAGGGCTTTTGATGGGGATTGTTATTCAGCAGATTATTATATTCTTTAAACCCCGGGATGTTCTTTTAGGTCTGATTTTGGGAGCGATTTTGATCGTTAGCGGTATTGGGATCACTTTTTCTCTTTCTGCTATTTTAGCCAATATGGTCCTTGGGTTTTTTGTTGTTAACTTTGTGCAGCATAATAGGGCAGAAGAAACTTTTTCTGTTATTGAAAGCATCGAAGAGCCGATTATCGGTATTTTTTTTATGATTGCAGGCGCGCAGTTGGACTTTCATATTTTAGTCAAGGGAGGTCTGTTGGCGCTAGTTATTCTGTCTTCCAGGTTTTTCGGAAAATATTTTGGGGCTATGGCAGGATGTGCGGCAACTTCGGCGCCTTCCAATGTGAGAAAATACTTAGGTATCTCACTATTGCCGACAACAGGGGTAGCTATTGGATTGATATTAAAAGCATATGAGATGTTTTATCAGTCCCTTCCTATTTTATCAGATATTATGGTCAATGCTGTGATAGGAGCAACTTTGGTTAACGCCGTTCTCTCTACCTTTTTAGTCCGTTTCTCTTTACGTAGGACAAAAAATATTAAGTCCTGATATCCTTTTTATTTTCTTGAGAGTTTTATGAAAAAAAGAATTGTTTTTGTAATTACATTTTTTGTTATGGGCGTTTCATTTTTTACCCATATCCTTGCCGAGGAAACTAAATCTTGTGTTTTTTGTGATGAAAATATTCTTAATTATCAAAAATTCTATGAAAATGAGCTTTGTATCGCTTTATATACCCATAAGCCCATTGTAAAAGCTCATTTTTTAATCATTCCTAAAAGACATGTCGAGCGTTTTGAAGATTTATATGCAGAAGAATTTATAGAAATACAAAAAGTTATTAAAAAGGTTCATCTGGCTGCGCAAAAAACAATGAATATCTCTTCTTATTTTCTTTTACAAAAAAATGGCAGGGAAGTGGGGCAAACTGTCAATCATGTACATTTTCATTATGTAGGAAAGGAAAAAGGGGATAGTTCCCAAATTGGGATGCTGTTTCGAATGGTTGCCGAACCTCTGCGCAGGCCTGTTCATGTTACAACCATGCAAGCGATAACCAAAGCAATGCAGGAAAAGATGGATTAATTCTCCATCGTTTCTACAAGCTGCTCATTATAAAGCTTGATCGAATCAAGCAGTTCTTCTGTCTGTCGAAGAAGCGTTGCAAAGTCTTTTTTAAAGTCCGTGCTGCTCATGATCTTTTCTTTTTCACGTTCATTATCAGCTTTTTCTAAAAGCATGGAAATGCGGCTTAACGATGTCGTGATACCGTCGATTTCTGTTTCGAAGTAGGTCTTAAATTCTCTAGGCGTATTTAAAGCATCCAAAAGCGTGGCTCTTTTCGTGCGTATCCGCTGCCAGTGTTTGTCGTACTGAAATAATATGCCGTAATGGTTGACGTCATTCATGAGGGTGTCGACCTTGCTCATGACGGATACGAGCCTCAGATAGAGATCATCAGATTTAATGAGCTTGCCGATTGTCCCTGTTCCGTCGGCGATATCCTGCGTGATCATGCTCATATTTGCCAGGATCTGTTTTCCGTCGGAATTGATATATTTGCTTGCGTCGGCAAAATTTTCCAAGATCACATTAAATTTAGCGACCATCTCATTGTCCTGCACTTCCTGGAGAGAATTTTTCAAGAGGCCCATATTATCTGCAAAATAGTCGATAGCTGTTTTGATAGAGGCTACCAGTTTTTGCTGGTTGACTTCCGCTATGGTAATATCGATATTTTTCATGGCATCGGAGAAAGATTGAACAGCGGTTGAAAGATCCTGTTGATTTTCCATAAACCACTGGTCGAAATTTCCAATCGCTTCTTCTGTTGTTTCTGCGACCTTGGAGATCTGATAGATAGCATTTTCTAACGGTTCGACGGCATCTCCATAGACCACTTTGTCTCCAATGAGCTTTGGCTCTTGTCCTTTTTTGGGAGGTTTGGGGATGATATTAATTGATTTTTCACCCAATAATCCTGTTGTCTGAATAGCGATCTCATCTGTTGTGTAGACTTTTGCGCTTGAATCAATTTTGAGCGTAAGCTCGAAAAAATAAACCCTCCCCAGTTCATCTGTCAGTTCCTGCCGCGATTGAGGAAGTTCTTGAATGGCAACTACTTCACCTATAGGCTTTCCGGCGATGCTCACGCGTGTTCCGATATTGATGCCGGCAATATTGGAAAAGCGTACATGAAGGATCTGTTTACCGTCGCCGACAGAGGGTTCTAAGAACAATATGATGAATACGACAGCTGTCAGGGCTGCGATTACAAATATTCCAATCAACAGGTTTTTTAGTTTATCGGCCATCTTTATGCTCCTTACGCACTCGCGGATGATGCGTGAGTGTTTCTTTTAAAAAGTTGATTATTGGATCATCAATTTTCATGAACTCGTCGGGTTCGGCCAAATGGGTGATCACTCCATTCTCACTTAAAGCAATTCTGTCGGCGCAGAAAAGGGCTGAATGAATATCATGGGTAACGATAATGCTTGTACCTTTGAGCTCATTTTGGGTTTTTATTATCAGCTCGTTAATTTGATTCGCTGTAATGGGGTCAAGTCCGGTGGTCGGCTCATCATAGAGAAGAATTTTCGGCCTGTAGGCGATCAGCCTTGCTAAGGCTGCTCTTTTTTTCATTCCGCCGGATAAATCAGAAGGCATTTTGTCCTCTACATTTTCTAGGCCTACCATTTTTAAGGCTTCGATAATGATGTTATGGATTTCTTCTTTGGTTTTTTTCTTTTGTGTTTCGATATCCTTATGCTGGTGAAGATAAAATCCCGTATTTTCTTCGATGTTCATCGAGTCAAAAAGGGCAGATCCCTGAAAGAGCATGCCCATTTCCCGTACCGCTTTATAGAGTTCTTTCTGATTGAGCTCAGAGATATTTTTTCCATTGACTTCCACCGTTCCCTTATCGGGTCGTTCCAAGCCGATAATCTGCCGCAGCAAAACGCTTTTGCCGGCGCCTGAGCGGCCTAAAATAACCATGATCTCGCCTTCTTTTATTTCCAGATTAAGGCCTTTTAATACCTGGTTGCCTTCATACTCTTTCCATAAATCTTTAATCGAAATCATAAACCGATGTCCGTGATAAATTCTTTATGAAGAGCATTCAGCGCGATGGTAATTAAAAAGTCGGAGATCAGAATAGTGATATAACTGATCACCACGCTATTGGTTGTAGCTCTGCCTACGCCGGCAGCGCCCCCTTTTGTCTGCATCCCTTTATAGCAGCAGATCGTTGTTAGAACAAATCCAAAATAAAAAGCTTTAACAATGCCCGTGACAATATCGAAAAGAGAGACATGGGCAGGCATCGGGTCAAAATAGTTGGCAGAAGACATGCCGAAAAAGTAAACGGAAATAATATAACCCCCGAAAATACCCAAGATAATACTGAAAATAGTCAGCAGGGGGGTCATCACAAACCCTGCAATAAAACGCGGGGCAACGAGATA
>CAZULH010000106.1:0-4253 GCA_964621105.1 uncultured bacterium | reverse complement strand
AATAATCCTGTTGCAAAATAGAGAAAAACGGCACTATATTTAGTCCTTTCAACAGGAGTAAATATGAGCGACGTTTCAATCTTTGATGATGAAGTTTTTCAATTTCATAAATCCGGAAAAATCCGTTTAGCCTTAGCTAGAAAACTGCTTTCCCAGAAAGATTTAAGCTTAGCCTACACTCCCGGTGTCGCCAAAGTATGCAGAGCAATTGCAAAGGATTATGATTTAAGCTGGGAATATACTTCCAAACAAAATGCCGTCGCTGTTGTTACAGACGGCAGCGCCCTTTTAGGACTGGGTAATATCGGCGTTCATGCAAGCATACCCGTAATGGAAGGCAAAGCCGTATTGTTTAAGGCGTTTGCCGATATCGATGCATGGCCTGTGCCTTTAGACCATGTTCTGAACCCCGACCGCACTTCTAACGTAGAAAAAATCATCGACATCACCAAGAGTATCGCCTGTATGTACGGAGGCATCAACCTAGAAGATATTGCAGCTCCTTACTGTTTTGAAATTGAAGACAGACTGGATAAAGAGCTGGATATTCCTGTTTTTCATGATGATCAATGGGGAACGGCGATTATCACACTGGCTGCCGTTGAAAATTATTTGCTGTTAACCGATAAAAAGATCGGACAGGTTACGGTTGTTATCAATGGCGCGGGAGCTGCCGGCATACGTATTGCCGATATGTTAAAAAAAGACGGCGTTCAATCTCTTTACATGTGCGACCGCAAAGGAATTATTCATGAAGAACGATCTGATATTAATATCTATAAGAAAAAACATGCGATAAAAACAAATAAGCGCACTCTACAGGAAGCGATGAGGGGCGCTGATATCTTTATCGGCGTATCTGCAGCGGATGTCGTCAATGAAGACATGGTTCTTTCAATGAGCCGCTATCCTGCCATTTTTGCCATGGCCAACCCTGATCCGGAAATCCATCCGCAAAAAGTGAAAAACTGCATGAAAAACCGTCCATATATTATGGCCACCGGCCGTTCGGACTTTGCCAACCAGATCAACAATGTCTTGGGATTCCCTTATATTTTTCGGGGAGCTTTAGATGTACGGGCAACAACAATTACCATGAACATGAAAATACAGGCAGCAAAAGCACTAGCTTCCCTGACAAGAGAAAAAGAAATTCCCTCCATTGTCAGCGAAGTTTATGGAAGGGAATTTGCCTTTGGCCCTGATTATTTAATTCCGACTCCCTTTGACCCGAGAATTAAACAACATGTATCGAAAGCGGTATCCGATGCTGCAATTAAAGATAACGTGGCCAAACAAGCTACAGTCTGCTGCTAGCTTCCTGATCAGATAATATCTTTCCAAATTCCTGAAACTGGATATTGGCAATTTTTGCATTAAAGTTTTTTACTTTTTTGTCCAGATATCCGTATCTTAAGCCGATAAAGTCGATATTATTTTCTAAGCACATTTTTTCTAAATGCTCGACATTGGAAAGCTTGTCATCGATATAAACGATTTTTTTACAGGAAAACCCAATAACGGAAAAAAAGTTTTTCAAAGCTTTGCCTTTATTAGTACCGGAAGCAAAAATAATTCCTTCATGAAACAAAATATTTCTGCCGTTTTTTAAAAAGACCTCTTCTTTACATGGAGCATTTAGAGATAAATCCATATTGACAGAATGCAGCATTTCAACTGTTCGGGGAGCCAGGAAAAAAGAACGGGTTGTAAGGCCTAAAACAGGATTTTTTAATCGCTGCAGTTTTTTCAAAACCGTGACGGTACATTCTTCTACCGGCTGCACTTTTGTTATGGCAATAATACGAGACCAGTCAAGAAGCGCCTTATGCAAGGCCTTTTCAAAAGAACTGTCTTGTTTTTGCAAATTTTTCAAGTGGCTCTCAAACCACTGATCACTTCCTAAAACCTGTTTGGGCTCGATTAAAACATTATCGATATCAAAGACAATAACAGACTGATCGTCAATATAGGAAAAAATATCTTCAATATGATTAACAGGAATAATTTTTGCCTGAAGAGACCCTATAAGCAATAGAAAAAAAAGACTAATATTTTTTAGCATTTTCAATTTGGCCTTTAAACTGTTCCAATGAGTTTTTAACATATTGGCGGATCTTCCCCTTTAACAGGAGGACCAAAGGATAAGAAAACAGCCCGCGAAAGAGAACCTTACACCGGATGATAGAACCTTTTGAGGCAGGTTCCACTTGATACTGAAAAATAAAACGGACAAAATGCGTACGCCATACGGTTGTAAAGCTCTGTCCTTCTCTAATATCATGGATAATAAAAGGAATGGGAGCTCCCTTTTTAGGAGAAGCATAAGCTTTTTTCCCAACAGAAAATCCGCTTTTATCGACATTTTCTTTATATAAGTCTTTCCACGCCTTCCAAACGATTGCTGAAGATGCTTTTGTTTCTATCGTTTCTTCCAATGTTCTCATTTTTCTATTATCCTTTTTCGTATAATCCGACAAATTTTGCCTCGGCCAAAACATGGCCCTGCATCGCTTTTCGCAAATCCGCAAGAGAGCAGCCGGAAGGCAATGAAAGCTCTTCGTCTAAGGCATAGGCCTTAAAAAAATATCTATGCATGCCTGAAGGAGGACATGGTCCGCCGTAATTCATTTTTTGAAAATCATTGATTCCCTGATAACCGGGCACTGTCCCTTCTTCTATCCTAAGGGGATCTTCGGTAAAGGGAATATTAAAAAGAACCCAATGAACCCAGGTTTTAACCGGCGCATCAGGATCGTCGATAATAATCGTTAAAACTTTGGAATCTAACGGGATATCTTCTATAATTAACGTTGGGCTGATATTTTCGCCCTGACAAGTAAATTTTTTTGGTATCTTTCCATCATGGACAAAATCAGGCGAGCTAATTTTCATTTGAAGAGCTCCTATGTGATTTTACCCTGCAGTATAATACAGATGTTTTATTGAATCAATGATTCATCGATCCATTGAAGAAGGACATGGTCCAGCCAATGAAATTTTTTAGGATAGCCCAAATATCCCAAATGGCCGCCTTTTTGCGTCATATATATCTGGATATTGGAAGGCAGGATTAAGTTTTCAAAACTGGAATAAGATACGATCGGATCATCTTTAGAAAGAAGAATATTGCAAGAAACGGCAATATCCGGCACGACCTTTTTGGCGCTGCATTTTTCATAATACTCGAAAGGATCTTTAAACCCCCAATAAGGTGCCGTTAAAATCTGATCGAACTCAAAAAAATGAACATCATCAGGCATCTCAATTTTAGGAAAATCCGGAAAATTTTTTATCCGATACACCAGATCTTCCTTTAATAACCGTAGAAAGTATCTTTCATACTTCTGATTGGCAGGATTTCTAAATAAGTTAATGCTGGAAAGTAAATCGACAGGAGGACTAACAGCAATCACTTTATGAAAATACTGCAAAGCCTTTTCCTTTAATTCCCCTGATAATTTTAAAACAATGTTTCCACCCAATGAAAATCCAATCAATATCATTGGAGAGTTAGGGGTATTTTCCTTTACCCATTTTAATACTTCTAAAATATCATCGCTCATTCCGCTATGATAGGGATTTCTGGCAAGTCCCCGCCCTGATCCGCATCCGCGCATATTGATACGAATGGAACGAACTCCCTTTTTCTTTAATTTTTTGGTCATACGGATAAGGTAAGAGGAACGATGAGACCCACAGAGCCCATGCAGCATTAAAACGGTCAGATCTGTGGGCTTCCATCGCCTTGGAGTTGTGATTTCAATTGAGATCTTGTCGCCATCAGTCAAGGGTATTAACACTCTTTTCGACCTTGGCGAAACCTGAAACTGGATAAAGGCTCCGCAAATGGTCTGCTGATGGTTCCCTGCGATAATTGGCAGCGGATCAAACGGTAATTCCCTGTTCATTTCTTAATTACTCCGTAATTATATTTTATGTGTTGTTTAATTTTGTTTCAATCAAAAACCATTAATTAATTATAATTAATGAATAGTTGAATTATTAAGATTTTATTAAGAAGATTGCTCTTTGAAAATATCGATAAACAAATTACCCTTCAAATAAGAAAAAGAGATACTTACAATGAAAAGAATCTGCTTGTGCCTATTGTTCTTATGGCCGTATTTACTTGTTTCTAATCAAACACAAGAACCCAAAAGATTAGAAGATCCCTGGTACACAGGTCCGTTAATTACCGACTCTGCAGAGAATGTCAGAGCAGGCATTTGGAACCTAAACCCTTATGTATA
>CAZULH010000105.1:0-4287 GCA_964621105.1 uncultured bacterium | reverse complement strand
TGGCCGCCTTTTCCGGGATAAAGCTCAATATTATGGACTACAGAGCCTAAAGGCATTGCCTTAAGGGTCATGCAGCAGCCGACATTATAAGGAGATTTGGCGCCTGACAATACTTCATCGCCGACCTGCAGCCCCTGCGGTGCGATCATATAACGCTTCTCTCCATCTTTGTAATGAAGAAGTGCAATATGAGCAGATCGATTGGGATCATATTCGATCGAAGCGATTTTTGCTGGAATATTTTCCTTGTCTCTTTTGAAATCAATCAGACGAAATTGTTTCTTATGTCCTCCGCCTCTATGACGGCAGGTGATATGGCCGTGATGGTTTCTTCCATTCGTTCTTTTACGTTTTCTTAATAACGACTTGGTCGGTTTGCTGCGAGGAGTTAACTCATCAAAGCTATTCAACACCAGTTTTCTTAACGAAGGTGTAATCGGGCGAAATTTCTTAGTCATTTTCCTTATGCTCCTCTAATTAAACCTGTTCATCAATCGCATCGCCTTCTTCAAAGGTAACGATGGCTTTTTTAATTAAATTTGTTTTTCCCTCATGTCCTCGAACCCTTCGTTTTTTTGGTTTTAAACGAATGGTATTAACAGCAACAACTTTCACTTTTTTATCGGCATAGATTTTCTCAATTGCCCAAGCAATCTGATTTTTTGTTGCTTTTGGATCAACAAGAAAAACTGCTTTTGGGGATTTGCATCGCTTTAACGATTTTGAGCTTTCCGATTTGCATAAGCCGGCTAAAACACTTGCTTTTTCCGTAATATATCGCTGTTTTATAATGCTGTATGGATCCTGTTTCATGCTTTTTCCTTTGTCAAAAGAGTTTTAATTTGATCCACAAGGGACTCTAATACGATGACTTCTTCACAAAGAGCTAAATTGTATCCGTTTAAATTAGAGACAAGCGCAAATTCCGTTTTAGGGATATTCTGCATGCTTTTTAAGAAGTTTTCATCTTTTTTATCCTGCTCTGTTAAAAACAGAATGCGTTTTTTAGAAACTTTTAATTTATTTAGAAAATCAGAGATGGTCTTTGTTTTCGGCTCTTTCATTTTTTCATCTTTTAGAATATGCAGTTGCTGTGACTTGATCTTTTCAGCTATGAAATAGCGGATAGTTTTCTGTTTTTCCTTTTGATTGATCTTGGCATGCATGTCGAATTTAGGCTTGGGTCCGAAAACGATTCCTCCCCCTCTAAACTGAGGAGCTCCATAATAACCCTGACGGGCTCTTCCCGTTCCTTTCTGTCGATGAGGTTTTCTCCCTGTACAGCTGACTTCTTTTCTTCCTTTAGTATTGGCCGACCATTGACGGGCATTTTTTCTGATTGCGACCAAATAATCTTTAATCATTTGCGGATTAGCAAGAATTTCCAGAGACTTGTCTTCAAAGTTCTCTTCGCCAATTGCTTTTCCTGATAAATCGTATTTTTTTACCGTAGCCACTGGTCGCTCCTATTTATGATTTTTCTTTATTTTTTTAGCTTTAGACAAAAGGATGTAACTGCCGTTGCTTCCCGGAACTGCGCCTTTGACAACAATCCGGTTTTTTTCTGCATGGATCTCTAAGATCTCCAAGTTCTGCACAGTTATTTTATCCCCGCCCATACGGCTGGCACGCTTGCCCCCTTTGAAGCAGCGTCCCGGTGTCGAACGCATTCCTGTCGATCCTGCATGACGATGAAAACCGCTTCCGTGGGCAGCAGGTCCCCCTGCAAAACCATGAAGCTTCATAACACCCTGGAATCCTTTCCCTTTAGACTTTCCGGAGACATCGATCTTCTCTCCTTCTTTGAAGGTATCGACCTTAATCTCCTGACCAACCTGGAATGAGGCAGGGTCGTTAACAAGAACTTCCACCATCATCCTCTGGGGCTTAAGCTTTGCTTTTCTGAAGTGCCCGATCTGGGGCTTGTTCGTATGTTTTTCTTTCTTTTCAACCGATGCCAGTTGAATAGCATTATACCCATCTTTATCGATCGTTTTGACCTGAGAAATAAAATTAGGTTGTGCTACTAAAATGGTACATGCAACTGCATTTCCATCTTTATCAAAGACTTGTGTCATTGCTTCTTTCTTGGCAATAAATTTCATCGTTATATCCTTTTTCAGCACTCTCAAAAAAGCGTAATTTTTTTTCTATTATTGAGACGTTTTACCTATGCTTCAATGAGCGGATTCTGATCTTAGGAATCAATCACTTCCACATAGTTGAGGCTTGTTATTTTGCCTCGGATTGAAGTCTCACAAAAACTAATGCTTATGAACTTACCAAAAGCGAGATTTTCGCTCAATCCTTTTTTTAGAACATTTAAAAATTGGTTTTTTAAATAAAAATTTTACGCGAAAAAATTAAATTTGAATGTTTACAGACAAAAAAAAAGAGCTGTAAAAATTCTTTTACAGCTCTTTAGCAAATAAAATTTTTATCGTTTGTTAGCCTACGTATTAAGCCAAAGCAACCGCTAGAGCAGGAAGTGGCCTTGGATTATCAGGAAGCCTGTCAACTCCTGTTGCGCATGTCGGACAAGGGATTCGGCCTGCTGATTTATAGACAGCGGCCATCGTGAGCAATGTGACGTTAATCATTTCCACATCAACCGTTTTCATCGTATTGCCCAAGATCACAAATGAGGTAAATCCATTCATTTGCAGTATAACGAAGGCTACATCCATAATATCTCTTGCTAATTCGATATGAGCTTGTGTTTTTTCTCTATCCGTATAGTTTCCAAACATCAAATGATATGTATGTTTTCCAATATTTTCTGCAGCAATTGCTAAAGTGCAAAATCCAATAAGCGCAAAAAACGGCTGTTTGGTCGTTGCCTTGATCGTAAACAATAAATCAGACATATATCCGACATTCTTAGCAAATTTCACAGAATTTTTAGCCGTTTTATACGCCGGATCTAAAATATCTGTATTTCCGCCATTTTGTCTGATGCTGTTATAGAAATTAATAAACAGTGTTTGCGCTGATCTTTCCAATTCAACAAACGACATAATAAATCCGCCTAATGCCAGACATCGTAATCCGGACATGGCTAATTTATTCGTTGATCTTGCTACTTCCATTCCATGAGGACTTAGAGAGTTATGAGCTATCATCCACTTTGAAGCAACAGCTGCATTTTTAACGGTTAAATACACACCTGTGCCTTCTCCGGCAATTTGCTCTATACCTGCTAAATATCCTTGGGGGGGAATTGGGTGGGCCATACTTGTCTCCTTTCAGTAAAAATCTGTTTTTTGAGGCGCGATGTTAAAACAACGGGATTTAAAGCAAAAGAAAAAAAATTATATGATTGTAATTTCGTGATGAAGGCCCTTAATAAAATCTGCAGCAGCCATTTTCTTCTTTCCTTCCAGCTGGAGCTCTAGAATTTTTAAAGCATTTGTTTTGCAAAAAATAATTAATGAACCTTCTTCAAAACTGACTTCTTTCGGTGATTTTGTCTGATAGACAACATTGGTATGAAATATTTTTAAAGTTTTTATCTCATCTTTAATTTTAATTTGACACTTGGCGCCGGGAAAGGGAGAAAGGGCGCGAATTTGATTATGAATTTGCTTTGCATCACGATCCCAGTCGATTATACATTCCTGAGGTGATATTTTGGGAGCTGAAGTAACCAAAGTTTCTTCTTGTTGTATAGGATGGGCTCTCTTTTCTTCGATTTCTTTAATCACATCGACAAGCAGAGGCCCCGCAATTTTCGAAAGCTCCTCATGAAGCTCGCCCGAGGTCATATTTTCCCCGATGACGGTTTTGGCAGTATCTAGAATTCTGCCTGCATCCATTTCCGGTGCCATTTCAATAATAGTAATGCCCGTTTCCTGCTCTCCGTTCATAATCGCCCTTTGAATAGGAGCCGCCCCCCGATATTTTGGAAGAAGAGAGGCGTGAACATTAATGCAGCCGTGCGAAGGCACGGAAAGTAATTGGGGGCGCAATATTTTTCCATAAGCGACCACGACAAATAAATCCGGCGATAACTTCTTCATCTGTTGAATAAACTCAGGATCTGTCGCTTTTTGCGGCTGAAAAATCGGCACTTTAGGCAGATATTTTTCTACCAGCTGTTTTACCTGAGAAGGCCTGCCGTGTTTATTTACAAAATCATCAGGTTTTGTGACTACCCCGATAATAGAAATGCCGTTATCTATAATAAAGGATAAAATATCCGAGGCAAATTTTGGAGTTCCAAAGAAAACGACTTTCAATGAAGACATGCTTTTTCTTCTTGAGCTTCTTCAGCGGTTTCTCCTAAAG
>CAZULH010000104.1:0-4299 GCA_964621105.1 uncultured bacterium | reverse complement strand
TGGGTTTGAGATGATATTTTCCATCGCTTTTAAAGGAAAAGAATACACCGATATTTCGCTTCCTCTTCTTGGCGGGCATAATGTATTAAATGCGGCCGCTGTTTTCGGATTATGCCTGCAGCTGCAGCTGCAGGAAGAAACAATCAGGAAAGCCTTAGCCTCTTTTGAGGGAGTTCATAGAAGGATGCAGCTGATCGGGTGCGTAAGCAGCGTCGACTTTTTCGATGATTACGGCCATCATCCTTATGCGATAAAAAAAACATTGTTCGCTTTGAAAAAAGCGGTCAGGGAAAGAAGGGTTGTAGCCCTGTTTCAGCCTCATCGTTATACGCGGACCCAGGACCTGATGAAAGCTTTTTCTACATGCTTGCAGGATGCGGATGAAATCTTTGTTACAGATATTTATGCGGCGCATGAAGAACCGATCAAAAATGTATCTTCCGAAATTCTCGTAGAGAAAATGAGAAGGAACGGTATTTCCAATTGCTATTATCTTTCCAAAAATGAGGCGGTTGGAAAAATTGCACAGATTCTGCGGCCGCACGATGTTTTTATTACCGTAGGCGCAGGTGATGTTACTTATCTTGGAAAAAAGATTTATGCGGCTTATCAGAATGCCCCCAACAAACTGCAGGTGGCCCTTCTTTACGGCGGTAAATCTTCGGAACACGATATTTCCTTATTATCGGCTTCTTATGTCGACGAATGCTTGGATCCGCAAATTTATCAGATCAAGCGTTTTTATATTAATCAGCAAGGGCAGTGGACAAAACAGGAGAAGATAAGTAAAGAGGAGCAGCTTTTTGATGAAGTGCTTCCCCTGAAGATCTTTTTTGATTTAAGTGCATGTGATCTCTGTCTGCCCATTATGCACGGCCCTTATGGAGAAGACGGCCTGGTACAGGGGTTTTTGGAAGCTTTGGATATCGCTTATGTCGGATGCGATTACCGCGCATGCGTAATAGCGATGAATAAAGCAATCGTTAAGGCGATCGCTCTAAAAAATGCTATGTCTACAGCTCCTTATGTAGAAATTCTGTCCGATGAATGGAAAACACAAAAAAATAGCTGCATGGAAAAACTCAAAAATATGAGCCTTCCCTTATTTGTAAAGCCTGTTCATCTCGGATCAAGCATAGGCATCCAGTATGTGGAAAAGGCCAGTCATCTGCAGGAAGCTATTGATTTTGCCCTTGCCTATGATAATCATCTGGTCATTGAAGAAAAAATGAAGGGAAGAGAAATCGAATTTTCTATTTTGGGGACCGATTATATACGTGTCGCCGTTCCGGGAGAAATATTAACCCACGGCGGTTTTTATGATTATGAAAAAAAATATGGCAGCAATGGCATGAAAACACAGGTGCCGGCCTCTTTGAGCAGGCAGGAAGAGGAGATGGGCAGAAAGCTGGCAGAAAAAATATACAGACTATGCGGATGCAGCGGTATAGCCAGGATCGATTTCTTTTTAGATGAAACAGGTAAATTTTGGCTAAACGAGATCAATCCCATTCCCGGATTTACTTCTATCAGTCTTTATCCCAAATGTTTTGCCCACAGCGGCCTTGAAGGAAAAAAACTTGTCAGCGAACTGATTGTTTCGGCATTGTATAAAAAAAGAAAGGCAAAAAGATGAACGAGCGGATATCCTGGATACGTGCTATTTATTGGATTGTTCTTTCAACGGTGCTTATATCCGGAAGCAGTTATTTGGGGTATTTTCAATATCGCAGATGGATAAAACACAGGCAGACCGATTCATCTTATGCCATACGTTATATCGTAGGGGACTCCTTGTCCGAAGATTCTTTAAGCGCTCAGCAGATAGCGGAGCTTTTAGATCTTTCTTTCGATAACCCTATCAATCTCTTTGTATTAGATGAAAAAAAAGCAGAAGAGAAAATGAAAAGCTATGCATGGATAGAAGATGTAAACCTGCTGAAAATTAAACCGAACGCCTTAAAGGTCACGTATAAAATGCGAAAGCCTGCTGCCCTTTTGTCCGAATATGAAAATATGGCTGTGGACAGCGGCGGCCATATCTTTCCATTTAGGCCCTATTATCTGGGAAAGGACCCTTTAGAGCTGATATTGGGACTGCCCGAAGAAGAAATCTCTTTGTCAGCGCCGATTTCTCATCCTGGTTTTGAATTAGCGATGAATATCCTCGATTTTTTACAAGTCCAGTCTGCCCAATCCTTTAAAATTGAAAAGATCGATGTTTCCAATGCCTTTGCTGATAGTTTGGGCAAAAGAGAAATTATCGTAGCGCTTGAAGATGATTGCATTCTTTTGAATCATCACTGTTTTTTTCCAAAAATTTTACGCTTGCATACGATTGAATATGGGAAACAGCTCTCTAATTTTTTTGCATTGAATAAAAAAATGAGAAAAGATTATCTCAAACAGATTCAGCACCTTACTATTAATAACGATCGAAAATTTACTCCTCAGGTGATCGATATGAGGATACCTCAGCTTGCTTTTATCGAAGAGAATTAATTAAATTTGGCAGAAAGTTCTTTAATCTCTCCTAAAAGCTCAAAGGCAGCAGAAGGATTACGGGTATATTTTTCAATAATCATCTTAAGCTGATTTTCCAGATTCTTCATGTTAAAAGGGGTTATCTCGTGCCTTAAGTTATTAATAATAGGCTGGATAATTTCCTGAAACTCTTTTGATTCGATCGTCGGAGTGCCTTCGGGAGGATGAATGCAGAAAAGATATTCGCAATGCATCAGCAGCTCCAAAGTTTTGACCCGGCGGTCGGCCTTACCTAAAAAATCGATGATATCGGCCATCTCTTTTTCGATATCTTGCCATGTCATATTGGTATGCAGGTTTTTAGCCATCTGAATAAGGGTATTTTCCGTCTGCGGATCGATCTGCCAGTTCTGACAGATCCATAAAAGGGTAGAGGTGGCCTTGGAAATATTTTCCAGCCGGTTCCTCTGCTCGGAATTATCGGGGTTGGTTCCGAAAATGACATCCTGGTAAATCTGATCGATATGGGAGAGGAATTCCTCTTTTAAAGAGGACGGCGCCTGGCCAAAAGATTGCGGATAGTCAGGCTGAATAGGACCCGGCATAAAAACTTCCTCCCTCTTTTCTATTATACGGAATTTAAGCATTATTCGGACAATAAATCCCGTATATTTGATTAACACTTTCTCATTCATATGCTTAAGTAGTTTTAATGGAGAAAAACACGGTTTTTAGAAGAATATAATTCCTCTTTTTCTTATGGTAGAAGGAAAAAGGTTTTATTTATGGTTTACGGTTTAGAAGTGAAATTGGAAGAAGTGGAAAAGAATATTATTCTGCGGCTTAAAGGAAGAATCGATGCGGCTTCTTCCGCCATTTTGGAAAAAAAGGTCAACAGTCTTATTGAAGATAATCATATCGTTCTGCTTTTGGATTTTTCCATGGTCGAATATCTCAGCAGCGCAGGCATGAGGCTTCTTCTTTCTACTACAAAAAATCTGGCTGCAAAAGAAGGCTCTCTTATTCTTTTTAATATTACCGATGATGTTTTTGAAGTAATTAAAATGGCCGGCTTTGAAAGGATATTAAACATCTGTAAAACGGAACAGGAAGCATTACAGTCTATTCCCAAAAAAAAATAGGGATTTTTCGTGACACTTTTTCAATCATGTGATCAAAGTCATTTAGCTCATTTGTATTCTCATAAATATCATCCGCAGAAAATTGATCTTTCCAATAAAAAAAGAAGGGTGATCGTTATTTCCGGGCCTACAGGCGTCGGGAAAACAGATCTTTCCCTATCGATAGCCAGGCTGCTCGATGGCGAGGTCATTTCTTTAGATTCAATGCAGATATATCGCCATATGGACATCGGTACTGCCAAAGCGGAAAAAAAATATTTGGACGAAATTCCCCATTATATGATCGATATTGCCAATGTTTCCCAGCATTATAACGTTGTGCGCTTCTATCATGAGGCCCATCAGGCTCTGCAGGATATTCTGCATAGGGAAAAAGTGCCGATTGTAGTGGGCGGAGCAGGCTTTTATCTTCGTGCTTTTTTATATGGTCCTCCATTGGGACCGGCAAAAGATGATGAAGTGCGAAAAAAACTGCAGGAACAGATGAAGGAATATGGCCCTGGGTCGGAGCAAATCCGGGCATACTGATCCTTTCCATAAAAGCCTTGGCAACATCCGGTTTTTTCTCGATCGCGCCGCTCTGCGCCGCCATACCGGTAATTTTAATGTAGTTCTTTTTGGCCACATCGCCAGCGCCGGCATGGATCATAATTTCCGGATTCTGCAGTTCGGG
>CAZULH010000103.1:0-4372 GCA_964621105.1 uncultured bacterium | reverse complement strand
AAACATCATGACCCTCTCGCGGCAGCTGAAATATGTGCACGACCTGCCTCAGGTGGTTATCAATTTCGACCAGCAGATGGGAGCAGAGCTGTCTTTTACCATTATCCTTCTGCGGGTATTAAAGTCCGACAGCGCATCTGTCCGCGATCTTTTTACCAATATTCAGGGCGTAAAATTTATGCTCGACAGAACAAAAAAAGTGGGGGTTCTTCGCGGTAAATACTTTAAGGAAGCTCAAGTTTTTCATCTGTTTTTGCCGATCAGCTCCTATTTTCGAGAAGACCATTCCGTCGATCTTAAACAGGCAAGATTTGATGTTGTCTCCATTATTAACAAAGCTGTCGGAGAAGTGCGCGACTATAATGGAGGAATGATCGTAAAACAAAAAGAAGCCTATGAAGCGCTAAAAGAAGCCGTACTGCAGCATTCCGGTCATCAGGATGTCATTTTAGAAAAGTTTTTCTATGCTATTATGCCGGCAGAAATAACCGTGATCCAAAATAAAGATATTTTAAAAGACAGTTATCTTCTGCTTTTAGAATTGATCAAAAGAAAAGAAAGCGCATCTTTTCATTCTGACTGGATATATAAAAAGAACCCTTCCGCCGTTCATGTTATTTTTTCCGATATGTCCATGGTAAAAAAGAAGACCCTCTTGGAAAAACTGGAAAAACTCTATCTGCCGTCATCCCAGTTTGCCTCTTATTATTTTTCCGAACATGACATCAATTATTTCGGGTTGGTCGTGTTCTCTGAGGAAAAACAGCGGCAGTCCCTCTTTTTGGCAACTATCCAGACCTTTATCGAATCCTATAAGTAATTCGCGTATTCTCCTTGACTTTTGAAGAAAGGGTTATTAGTCTTTTTTAAGACTTATATGTATAAGGAATGAAATGCCAAAGCATGCTGCCACTCGATTTTATCCATCCATTTTAGCTTGCGATTTCGGCCATTTGGCAAAAGAAGTACAGAAATTGGAAAGTCTTTCTGTAGACGGCATCCATATCGACATTATGGATGGGCTTTTTGTACCTAATCTGACCATGGGGCCGTCTATCGTTGCGGCCATTAAGCGAAATACTTCTCTTCCTTTAGATGTTCACCTGATGGTATACGAGCCTTTTGAGAAAATTGAAGCCTTTATCAAAGCAGGGGCCGATGAGGTCTCTTTTCATATCGAAGCCTGTGAAAATGTACGGGAAAATTTAGCCTATATCAGAAAATGCAATAAAAGAGCAGGGCTGTCCATCAATCCCGAAACACCGGTAGATATGTTGTTTCCTTATCTTGCCGATTGCGATTTTGTACTGTTTATGACTGTTCATCCGGGATTCGGAGGGCAGGAATTTATCAGGGACATGCCTGAAAAGATAGAAATTCTAAAAAAAATGATAGTTAAAGAAAAATTCTCGGTAAGAATTCATGTGGACGGAGGTATTGATTTACAGACCGGCCAGATATGCGTAGATGCCGGAGCAGATACGTTAATTAGCGGAAGTTATTTTTTTCATTCTTCCGATTTTAAACAAACAGTTAATGATTTTAAAGGCTTGGCGAAAAAGCATACATGAGAAAAAAGAAAATAGTTGTTATCGGCGGTGGGACAGGAAACTTTGTCGTTTTAAAAGGATTAAAACGATATAACGTTGATCTCTCTGCTATTGTAACAATGGCTGATAACGGCGGCAGCACAGGAATACTGCGCGATGAGTTAGGTGTTCTTCCTCCGGGAGATGTCCGCCAGTGTTTAGTCGCCCTGTCTAATTCTTCCCGCCTGATGCGCAGTTTAATGAATTATCGCTTTGAAAATGGAAATTTGGGCGGCCATAGTTTCGGTAATCTCCTTCTTTCTGCTTTAGAAAAAGTTACAGGAAGTTTTGAAAAAGCCGTCGAAGAGGCCAGCCGTATTTTGTATATCAAGGGAAAGGTCATTCCCGTAACAACCAACCAAGTTCATTTGAAAATGGTTTTAAAAAATCGTAAGATTTTGCAGGGAGAAGATGAAATTTATTTATCGCAGGAAATCCATCACGGCTACCAAAGTATTTTTCTTGAACCTTATCCCAAAGTGAATCCGCATGTGATCGATGAAATTATGAATGCCGATCTTGTTGTGGTTGGACCCGGAGGGCTTTTTACTTCCATTATACCGATTTTTCTAGTAGAAGGTGTAGCCAAGGCACTTAGACGGACACAGGCTAAGTGTGTCTTTATTATCAATTTAATGAATAGGATCGGACAGACTCCCGGCTATCGCGTCAGTGATTATCTGAAGGAGGTGACCAAATATATCGGCAACGATGTTTTTGATTATCTTTTTGTCAATAGCGCTAAACCCGCTAAGGAACTGATAGAGATATACGCTGAGGAAGGGGAGCTGGTAGAGTCTGACATTCATGATTCCCGTGTTATTAGCAGCGATTTTTTAGGCCCGCCTGTCAAGGGCGACAATACCGATCTGTTAAAACGGTGCCTGATTCGTCATGATTCGAAAAAAATTGCAAAAGAGATAATGAAAATTGTTGATAATCTTTGATTTAGACGACACCTTGCTTGATACTTCTAGGCTAGTCACCCCTTATGTTTTAAAACAGGTTTTACATAGATGGGTGCAGGAAGGCCTGCAGGTTGACTCTTTCGATCAGGCTTATAATGAGTTTCTATCTATTAATACATGTGCGCACAGCTCTTATTTGGCGTGTAAGGGATTTTTAGAAAAAAAGAAGGCTTTATCCCTATTGCCGGTGGCTGAAGAAGAACTAAAAAAAGATTATATGGACTTTATTGCAATTAAACCAAAAAAAAAATTGCTGCAATTGCTTAAAAAAATGCAAATTACTCATAATCTGAACCTTGTAACAATAGGTCAAAAGAATATTCAGTTAAAAAAACTCAAAAAAGCTGGTATTGATAAGGGCTTTTTTAGTAAGATTGTAATCTCGGAGGATAACGATAAGTCCCTGCATTATAAGAATATTTTAAAACGGCATCAGGGCCCTGCCCTTGTGTGCGGAGATCGGATCGATAGGGACTTGCTGCCGGCCAAGAAGTTAGGCTTCTATACGGTGCTTATTCGAAAGGGACGGGGAAAACTCCAGAAGAAAAATCATAAGGCAGTGGATTTTTCCATAGACCAACTAGAAGAAATACTGCCGATAATTGATACATTAGAAGGAAAAAATAATGACTAAAACGACGCAGCAGATAACCCCCGGCATGACGATTAATGTCTCGGGAACGATCTATCGAGTGGAATCTTGTGTCAAAATGAGCGTTCCTCGGGGAGCTCCATTTATTAAAACGAAACTTCGCAATCTGATGACAGACGAAGTGAGCGAAAAAAACTTTAAGGCCGATCAGATCATTAAAGAAGTATCTCTTATTGAACATCAGCTTGAATACTTATACCCAGAAGGAACAGGCTATCTTTTTTTAGATATCATCACATTGGAAAAACAGATGGTGCCGGGAAAAATTTTAGGCGATGCCGTCCAGTTCTTGAAAGAAGGCGTCCAGCTGAAAGCCTTTTTTTACGATGAAACTATTTTTTCTGTTGAACTGCCGCCGTTTTTAGAGCTGATGGTTGTTAAGATCGAAGGGGAAGACAATCATATGAAGGTCAGCCATGCGACTAAAATTGCAATTTTGGAAACAGGGGCAAAAGTAGAAGTTCCTGCATTTATCGAGGTGGGGGATGTCGTTAAAGTCGACGTGCACGCCAAAGCATACATTCAAAGAGTTTAAGGGGTTGATATGAACATGGAAAAAATTAAAAAAGTAATCCAGCTGCTTGAAAAGCACGGACTAAGCAAGATTTCCATCAAGGACGATAAGGAAGAGATCTGCATAGAAAAGACCGTTGCAGCTTCTCCCGTGCATCCGATTGTGCCCGCAGTTTTAGAAGAAAATAAAGAAGCTTCCTCTAACAAGGAAAAAGGGAAATTTATTGAATCGCCAATGGTCGGTACTTTTTACTCTTCACCTGCCCCTGACCAGTCTTCTTTAGTCAAAGTCGGCGATAAAGTAGAAAAAGATACTATCGTATGTATTATCGAGGCTATGAAAGTGATGAATGAAATAAAGGCTGATTTTTCTGGTGTTATTGAAGATATCCTTGTAGAGAATGGCGATCCGGTGGAATTCGGTCAAAAGATGTTGAAAATAAGAAAAAAATAAAGGAAACCGGAATAGAAAATGTTTGAGAGAATTTTAATTGCTAATCGCGGAGAGATTGCCGTAAGGATCATAAGGGCTTGTCGTGAGATGGGCATTGTAAGCATTGTGGTTTATACTCAGGCTGATGCCAATTCCATGCATGTCCGGCTTGCGGACGAAGCTATTTGTATTGGCAAAGGTCCGGCTACAGACAGTT
>CAZULH010000102.1:0-4387 GCA_964621105.1 uncultured bacterium | reverse complement strand
TGGCTAAAGAAGCATTTCAAAGAAATAAACCACACATTAACATCGGTACTATTGGGCATGTCGACCACGGTAAAACCACACTGACGGCTGCTATCACAAAAGCTCTGGCTGAAAAAGGCGGAGGAAAATTTCGTGATTATGCATCGATCGATAATACTCCTGAGGAGAAAGCTCGTGGAATTACGATCAACTCGGCACACGTGGAATATGAGACCGCTAAGCGTCACTACGCACACGTCGACTGTCCGGGACACGCCGACTATGTTAAAAACATGATTACAGGCGCCGCCCAAATGGACGGAGCTATTTTGGTTGTTGCGGCGACTGACGGGCCAATGCCCCAGACAAAAGAACACATTCTGCTTGCAAGACAGGTAGGTGTTCCTGCAATTGTTGTATTTTTAAACAAAATGGACCAGATCGGAAAAGGCGACGAAGAATTAGTCGAGCTAGTTGAAATGGAATTAGCAGAGCTTTTAGAAGAAAAAGGCTATAAGGATGTTCCAATTATTCGCGGCTCTGCATTAAAAGCCCTTGAAGGCGATGCAGAAAACGTTCAGAAGATCTATGATTTAATGAATGCTGTCGATGAGAAGATCCCTGAGCCAAAAAGAGATGTTGATAAGCCTTTCATGATGCCGATCGAAGACGTCTTCTCTATTTCGGGAAGAGGAACTGTTGTTACCGGTCGTGTTGACCGCGGCGTTATTAAAATGAACGACAAGATTCAAATTGTCGGCATTAAGCCTACTAGAGATACAGTTGCTACCGGCCTTGAAATGTTCAATAAAATTTTGGACGAAGCCCGTGCTGGTGAAAACGTCGGTGTTCTTTTAAGAGGAATCGATAAGAAAGACGTTGAGAGAGGAATGGTCTTGGCAGCGCCGGGAACATGTACTCCCCACAAGAAATTTAAGGGAGCTATTTATGTGTTAACAAAAGAAGAAGGCGGAAGACATAAGCCGTTCTTCTCAGGATATCGTCCGCAGTTCTATTTTAGAACGACTGATGTAACCGGAACATTAACACTGCCGGAAGGTACAGAGATGGTTATGCCGGGTGATAACGTAGAGATCACCGGAGAACTTCTCACACCAGTAGCTATGGAAGAAGGAATGCGCTTTGCTATCCGTGAAGGCGGAAGAACAATTGGCGCAGGTACTGTTTCCAAAATTATTGAATAAATTTTCACTGGACTTGTAGTAAGTCACGGGTGTGTAGCTCAGTTGGTAGAGCAGCGATCTCCAAAGTCGCGGGCCGGGGGTTCGAGTCCCTCCGCACTCGTTTGTAGTGATAGTAACCAAAGGTAAAAAACAAAGTGACGATGACATATCAATCAAAAGTACCTACCAAGGTTTCTAAAAAGAAACTGACATTTTTTCGACTGGTTCAACAGGAATTAAGTAAGATTTCATGGACAACCAGAAAAGAACTGATTGTTTATACAAAAGTTGTAGTGATTTCTACATTTGTTTTTGGGGTAGGAATTTATTTTGCTGATCTTGTCATCAAGAGCGTGCTCGATAGCCTAGCAGCCCTGGTCAGGATAATTGGAGGATAGAGGATAGCCCAATGTACAAGTGGTATGTATTGCAAGTGATGAGCGGCCATGAAAAAAAGGTCCAGAGAACGCTTTTAGAGAGTGTAGAAAAAAATCAGCTTCAGGAAGTAGTCAAGCAGATTTTGGTTCCTACAGAAAATGTTGCGGAAGTAAAGAAGGGCGCGCAGAAAGTCACGGAAAAACGTTTATGGCCCGGATATGTGCTAATTCAGATGATCATTAATGATGATATCTGGAGCCTGTTTAAAAACACGAATGGCGTGATCGATTTTTTGGGTGGAGAAAAGCCTCTGGCTTTAACTGACAAGGAAGTGGAAGAGATCCTCCAGGAACTGGAAGAGCGAAAAAAAGGCGTCGTACAAAAACATAAGATCGATGTGGGCGACAAGGTAAAGATTACGGATGGGGTTTTTGTCAATTTTGTTGGAACGGTACTGGAAGTCAACCACGAAAAAGGAAGGCTCAGTGTAATGGTAACGATCTTCGGCAGGGATACCCGTGTAGACGATTTAGAATTTTGGCAAGTGGAAGAAGTAACTTCCGAAACGGAATAATAAGAGTAAGAGAAGGAATACAATGGCTAAAAAGAAAGTTGTTAAACAGATTAAATTGCAAATTCCAGCAGGAAAAGCAAATCCGGCACCTCCTATTGGTCCGGCATTGGGCGCTGCAGGTGTTAACATTATGGAGTTCTGCAAGAAATTTAATGCGGAAAGTCAAAAAGAAGCCGGAAGCGTGCTGCCTGTTGTGATTGATGTTTATCAGGATAGAAGCTTTTCTTTTATTATGAAGAAGCCTCCGATGTCCGAGCTGATTAAAAAAGAATTAAATTTATCTTCCGGATCTAAAGTACCGAACAAGGAAAAAGTCGGAAAACTGACAAAGGCTCAACTTAAGGAAATTGCTAAGAAAAAAATGCCTGATCTGCGTGTTTCTTCAGAAGAAGCTGCTATGAAGGTTGTTGCAGGAACGGCTCGTTCCATGGGTATTGATGTTGAGGACGGGGAATAATTAAAGGGGTTAGAAGAATGAAAAAATCAAAACGTTTTAAAGCGATCGGCGAAATGCTAAAAGAAAAAGGTCCGCAGATGAGTGCTGAAGAAGCTGTTGAGGCTCTGCAGAACTGTCCAAAATTAAAATTTGATCAGACCGTTGAAATTTCTTTAAAATTAGGGGTTGATCCGAAAAAAGCTGACCAGCAGGTCCGCTCTACCGTTTCTCTTCCGCATGGCACAGGCAAGAAGAATGTTGTTGTTGTCATAGCCAAGGCCGATAAGGTTAAAGAAGCTCTGGAAGCAGGCGCTGATATTGCGGGGGAAAAAGATATTATTGAAAAGATAAACGGCGGATGGACAGCTTTTGATGTATTGATTGTAACTCCAGATATGATGAGAGAGGTCGGAAAGCTGGGCAAGGTTTTAGGTCCTAGAGGATTAATGCCTTCGCCAAAAGCAGGGACCGTAACTTCTGATATCGCAAAAGCGATCAAAGAAATTAAAGCCGGAAAAATTGAGTTTAAAGTTGATAAGACATCGGTGATCAACAGTATTGTTGGCAAGATCTCTTTTGAAAAAGGAAAGATTGTCGAAAATATTAAGACATTGATTCAGGCTGTGCAGAGAGCAAAGCCTTCTTCCAGTAAAGGAATTTATATTCAGACCGTGTTTTTATCTTCTACGATGGGACCGGGGATCAAACTTGATTTGCAATCCATTTCAGCAATTTAAATAAAGAATGTAAAGTATTATGAGACAAGAAAAACAGTTATTATTAGATCAAATAAAAGAAAATATTGCCCATTCGGAAGGGATGATATTAACAAGTTTTGAAAAATTAGGTCCTGAGCTCTCTTGGTCACTGCAGGAAAGGCTCTCGACAAAAAAAGTTAAATTTGAAGTCGTTAAAAAGAGAATTTTTGAGAAAGCCGCTGATGAATGCGGATTGAAATATTCTCTTAAAGAAATAGAAGGACATCTGGCAATTTTATATATCAATGATACAGAAACCCTGACAGCTACGAAAATGTTATGCCAGTTTGTCGGAGACAATGAAGAAAATTTCAAGGTGCTTAACGGCCGTTTCGAGAAAAAAGATTATTCAGCAAAAGAAGTTATTGAACTGTCCAGACTGCCAAGCTTGGATGAAATGCGATCACAATTTATTGCAACATTGGAAGCGCCGATGTCACAGACAGTTGCTGTAATGGAAAGCTTGTTAACAAGCGTTCTTTTTTGTCTGGAAAACAAATCTAAACAAACAAGTTAAAAAATAAAAAATAAGAAGAGAGGTAAAATCGTGGCTACAGTAGATATTGATAAACTAGTTGAAGAACTTAGCGGATTAACAGTTCTTGACATGTCAAAATTGAAGGCTGCTTTAGAAGAAAAATGGGGCGTAACGGCAGCAGCTCCCGCAGCTGTTATTGCAGCAGCTCCTGCAGCGGATGCTCAAGGCGCAGCAGAGGAATCAACAGAGTTTAAAGTAACTTTAGAAGAAGCTCCTGCTGACAAAAAAATCGCTATCATTAAAGTTGTTCGTGAAATCACCGGCTTAGGCTTAAAAGAAGCTAAGGAATTAGTTGAAGGTGCACCTAAAGTCTTGAAAGAGACAGCACCAAAGGCGGAATCTGATGAGATTGTGAAGAAAATTCAAACCGCAGGTGGAAAAGCTTCTGCAAAAGGTCTGTAAGCGAAAAGCTTTTTTATACGTGAAAGATAGAAGCTTGCATGTTTATGCCAAGCTTCGCTTGTATTTTGTATTTGACGAAAAAATTTATTTGAGGAGCTAAACGCGATGCTAAAAAAGCCACCTAAACGGGTGAGTTAT
>CAZULH010000101.1:0-4549 GCA_964621105.1 uncultured bacterium | reverse complement strand
GAATTTTTTGAAGAAAAAGCTCTTTTTCATGGTTCGCACCTGAATAAATACCAGTTATCCATTCCTATTATTTTTAAATTGCCCAAAGCCCCCAACGGCCGCTTGCAGCCCCAATGCTCTCAATGCGATATCTTTCCTACAATTTTTGATACTCTCTTTCATACTTCGGTTCCAGTCCTTGACGGCCAATCGATTTTTTCCTCTAGCAAATGGCCCGTTCATATAGCGATCAGCCGCAACAGCGGCCTAGACCATGTTGAATTAAGCCTTATCTGCCGTGACCGCTTTTTTTCAGGTATGATTAATCATTTTACCGGCCGGCCGCATATTGATTTTCTCTATTTTCAAATCGATGACAAAAAAAACTTTGAATTCAGGCCCCAAGATTTTCAAAAAAACTTTACCTTTCCCTTAAATAAAGTTATTGATCATTTCTTTTTTTCCGAAGAACCTTCAGATGTAAAAAATTAACATTAAGAAAGGTGCTTTTTTGTCAAATTAAAAAAAAGATTTTTAATGACAATATCCTTTATTCAATGATAACATAATTAACAAGCAAAAGAAAAAAATTTACACATTGGGTAGGTTTTTGTGACCGATACTAATAACTACCAGGAGATGCATGGACGACGGCCAAGCACGATTGAGTAAGTTACGATCGCTTTTCTGGCCTGTTTATAGGCACGAATTAAAAAAATTTGTGCCAATGTTCTTTTTCTTTTTCTTCGTCGCCTTTAATTACTATATTCTTCGTATTCTTAAAGACACCTATATCATCACCAAGTCGAATGCAGGAGCTGAAGTTCTCCCCTTCCTGAAGGTTTATGCTATTTTGCCCTCTTCTATTTTCTTCACTTTCTTACTTACCTTCCTTGCAAAATACTATAACCGGCAAAAACTATTTAATATTTTCCTGAGCATTTTTATCGGATTTTTCGCCCTTTTCTTTTTAGTCATTTTCCCTAATCAGGAACATTTGCATTTACACAGTGTTGCAAACTATATGCAAGCTCATTTACCCGATCGCCTACAGGGACTGGTGGAAATTGTCAGATACTGGTCTCTTTCCCTGTTTTATGTCATGGCGGAGACCTGGAGCACCATCATGGTTTCCATCATTATGTGGGGTTTTGCTAATGAAGTAATACAAGTATTTGAAGCTAAGAGGTTTTATGCCTTATTTAGCGTAGCAACGAATATCTCGGGGATCGGCGCCAGCCTCTTATCAATGTATATTTTAAATAAACAGTTTGAACCCAATAAAACCGCTTATTTTTATTTTGGGCTCGTTCTGATTTCTGCCGTTATTTCTTTTGTTTTGTTCAAATACCTTAACACAAAAATATTCTCTAATTTTCTTTCACAGAAAACGTATTCGCAAATCGCAGAACTGACGAACAAGAAAAAGTATAAAATGTCTTTTTTAAACGCTTTAAAATACCTGTTAAAATCCAAATATCTTCTTAGCATCGCAGGACTGCTTTTTGCATATAATCTGATTAACAATCTTTGCGAATTTTTAATGAAGGCACAGGCAAAAGATGCTTATAGCGATTTCTCCAACTTCGGCGCATTTACCAGCAATATCACCTTGTATACCTGCATACTGGCCTCTTTTTTCTCCTATTTTCTATCAGGAAATTTCTTAAGAAAATTCGGTTGGCGATTTACTGCATTAATTACCCCTGTCGCCTTGCTCGCAGCCGTCTGCTTTTTCTTTTTCTTCCTTTTTGCAAAATACTCCTATTTTCCCCTTTTCGTACTCAGCGCCTTAGGAAGCTCTCCCGGATTATTAGTTATCCTTTTCGGATCGATACAAAATATTTTAGCCCGCTCCTGTAAATTCACTTTCTTTGACGACACCAAGGAAATGACCTATATCCCTCTTCCTGCCGCCAATAAATTAAAAGGAAAGGCCGCTATTGACGGCATAGTTTCCCGATTAGGAAAGTCAGGAAGCTCGATCATTATTCAGTCATCAGTCTTTCTCTTTGCTTCAGTCCCCCAATCATTGCCTTATTTTGTATTTTTTATTATTGTCTCTTTCGTTGTTTGGGGATTTTCTATCCGATATTTAAGCAAACGGTTTGTCTCCAAAACAGCTGCCCAAACAATTTCCAAACTGCAAACGACATCGGCTGTGGCCGAAACAGAAAGTTCTGTTGAAGATAACATTCTTATTTAGATAGGTTCTGGTGCGCCTTTTCCCATGTATAGACTACTTTTTCCTGAAGATCTCTATCAAATCGTACCTGAATACAAATATAAGGATAAGGATGACGGTTATCAAAGTCTCTTCCTTCCTTTCCGTTATAGAGTTTGACAGCTATCTCCTTATTGATCCATGGCTTGGTTGACACATCTGTCGGACCGTCATATCTTTCGAACTTCTCATATTCTTCCTTATGCATGTATCCGGGAGTTTGCCTATAAAATGCAAAAATCGCTTCGATCACTTTCATTGGCTCTTGTTCCATCCCCTGAACATAAAAATCAACTTCCGCCCCTATCAAATGCTTAGAAGCTGCCTGTTTTTGCTCTAGATCGGCATAGCGATGATGCTCCATACAGCGATGGCCGCAGGTAATAATCACTCGTTTTTTTAAGTTTTTTTGCAAATAGTTCATCAGATCGATCAAAATAGGATAAACATTCTCCTCTCCATGAATAATTGGAAGAAAATGGCCGTTTGCCCCCTTGCAATCATTGAGCTGCAGCGACTCGGAGGTCATTCTGAGAGGGTGCATAAGGCTGCCCTTGCAGCGAAAAAAGTCTTTTGTGATCTTAACCAGATTCTGCTGAGGCTTTTTCTCCCATGGATATTTTTCTATTTCCTTCTTTTTTAAGGATATAGGCTCAATTAATCGCTCCGAAGAGTGCCTCATAATCCGCTGAACAGACTCTTTTTTCTCTGTGTTCTCTTTACAGCCCACACATAATAAAAGGACTAAGATAATTATTTTCTTCATATACCCGCCGAAAAGAATTTGCGCTTTTTTTTAAATTGCTTATAGTCCCTATTAGAGACAACCAACCTAATAACAATGAATTTCGATAGCAATTTTTCAGAACTGCAAAGGGCTGCCGACCTGGTCATGCAGAGCAAAAACCCTCAGGAGAGCATGAAGCATTTGGCCCATGCTTTTTCTCTTTTTTCTAAAGAAACGCACCGTCTTAGATCTGCATATAAGAACTTACAAAACCGCTTTAAAAGCGTCAATACAGAACTGGAAAAAGCCAATGAATCTCTCCGCGAAAAAATGCATAAGCTTAACATCGTTACCTCTTATCTCGATAATATCCTCACCAATATCTCCGAAGGGATCCTCTTCATTGACCTAGACGGGATCATTACAACCGTTAACCCCGCAGCCATCAAAATCTTACAGCTGCCAAAAGATATCGCCTTTAAAAACTTTTCCCATCATTTAAAGGATGATTACTTCGGATTTTCCATGCGCAATGCCCTGCATTTGAGCATGACCCAAAAAATCAGCTATATTACTCTGCCTTCTCTGCAAAAAGAAATAGAGGTCACAGCTCATTTTGTGCATGCTGCTCCCAAAGAATATCGCGGCATACTGGTCATGTTAAGAGATGTTTCGGAAATACAGCGACTGCAAAAAATAGCTTCAAGAAGCGACAAGCTCAAAGAACTGGGAGAAATGGCGGCGACCGTTGCTCATGAAATCCGCAACCCCCTAGGGGGAATACGGGGATATGCCTCATTACTATATCGTAATCTTCAAAATTCCAAGCATTTACAGGATATGGCAAAAAATATTGTCGAAGGGACCAAAGCTTTAGAAAGACTGGTGACCAATGTCTTACAGTTCTCAAAACCGATCGAGCCCAAACCCCAGCAGAACGATATCGTTCTGCTGATGAAGGAAATGATCAAGTTCCTGAAGGTCGACCCCTCTTTTTCCAATGATCTGCAAATTCATTTCCACTGTTCGGAAAAGCAGCTTTTTTTACTAATTGACAAAGACCTGATAAAAAGCGCTCTATTAAATATTTTGGTCAATGCCTTTCAGGCGATTGAAGAAAAAGGGGAAGTGTCCATTTCCATTATGAAAAATAACAATCTCTGCATGATTACCATTTCTGATAACGGCAAGGGCATCCATGCGCAGGATTTAGACAATATCTTTTCCCCCTTTTTTACTACGAAAAAAGACGGGAACGGGCTGGGGCTTTCGGAAACCTATAAGATCATACAGGCCCATTTGGGAACGATCGATGTACGCTCCGAGATCAATAGGGGCACCACCTTTACCATTCATCTGCCCATTAAACATTAAGGAGAGAGAGAACCATATGACTATCAAAAAGATCCTCATTGCCGACGATGATGCTCTAATTAGAAATTTTCTCTATGACGCTCTGAAAACTCAATATTCGCTGACCCTGGCACAAAACGGCCATCAGGCAATTGAACTATTAAAAAAAGAATCTTTCGACTTAATTTTAACGGATATGAAAATGCCGATAAAAGACGGCCTTAGCGTATTGAAAAAAGCAAAGTCCATCAATCCTGAGCAGCTAG
>CAZULH010000100.1:0-4551 GCA_964621105.1 uncultured bacterium | reverse complement strand
TTTCAACCCCTTTTTCACAGGTCCGAACCCAGATAGAACCCTGATCCTTGATTTGAATAAAATTAACATTTACGCCATGGGGCTGAAATTTTGGATGCCAACGTAAGAACTTTCCTTCTTTAGCTACATCAAAGTTCTTTAAATCATCAACAAAAACACAGGCATGTGAGACGCCGACATCTACTCGATGGACCTCATAATCAGAAAGATTATATTTTCCTATCCACTTAACAAAAGGAAACTCAAACGCAAAACCTAAGTCCTCTTTTTTTCCATGAATCATTCCGGAATTGGTTTCGATCTGCCATTGATCCTTTTTTTCGATATGATGATAGAGAAAATGCAAAAGAGACAAAAAGGCATTGCCGCAAAAATCGGCTTCTTTTCCATCGGAGTTAAAGATACGCATACGAAAGTCGGCAGATAAAGATCCTTGAACGAGAATGACCCCGTCTGCGCCTATCATCATATGCCTATCGCATAAGTTTTGAAGAAGGTCCTGCTTGATTGGAAAAACCGCTTTTCGATCATCGATTAAGATAAAATCATTTCCGGAGCCCTGATACTTATGAAAAGGCACGATCATGCAATATCTTTATACGAAGAAATAACCTTATCAATAAGACCGAATTTTTTTGCCTCTTCCGCCGTCATCCAGTTATCGCGATCGATGGCTTTTGCTATTACCGCTTTGTCTTTACCGGTAGCTTCGGCGTAAACATCAACGATCTGATCTCGCGTCTTAAGCATCTCTTTCGCCTGAATGTCCAGATCTGTTGCCTGTCCCTGGATCACTCCGGAAATAAGCGGCTGGTGAATCATAATGCGAGAAGATGCCGTAGCAAAACGCTTGCCCTTAGGGGCAACAAGGCTCAGCAGAGATCCCATTGATGCGGCCAGCCCCGTCACTAGTGTATATACAGGACAGGTTGACAGCTTGATCTGATCCCATACGGCAAATCCGCAGTCAACGGCGCCACCGGGAGAATTGATCACAAACAAAATAGGCTTTTTCGGATCCTGCTCTTCTAAATACCATAGCTTACGGATAATATCGCTGGCCGTATGCTGATCGACAGCATCGGACAAAAAGATTCTTCTTTTTTTTAGAAGCGAAAGCTCGATTTTATCTTTTACAAAATGAAAATTTTCCGAATTTGGTTCCATGGTATTCTCCTAATTTCTAGTCTTAAATTTGCATCGATTTTTCTATTATTTCAAGCTTTATTCGATAGTAAGTTCCGGATAGAGAGGAAATTTTTTCAGAAGGTCGTCAATCCTTTTTTTCGATCTCTCTATTACTTCCTTAGGCACATCGGCAAGACTCTTAGAAATTTTTTGCGTTTTTTGAGAAAAGCCGGGCTTGGTATTTTTTAGAACATCGACAATAATTTCCGCTATTTCTTCCATCTCCGTCTCTTTCATGCCCAAAGTTGTAATGGCAGGAGTGCCCAGACGTATACCGGAAGTAAACCAGGCGCCGTTTTTATCTTCAGGGATGGAGTTGCGGTTAACCGTTAAAAAGGCTTTTCGCAGAGCGTTTTCCGCATGTCTTCCCGTCAATTGAAAACTTGAAAATACATCCATCAAAAAAAGATGATTGTCTGTTCCATCTGATACAAGCTTTACCCCTTTTTTCATCAGATGCTCGGCTAACGCCTTTGCATTTTTTACAATCTGCTGCGCATAGCTGCAGAAATCTTTGGTTAAAATTTCCCTAAAGGCTACAGCTTTTGCTGCCATCACATGAGGCATCGGCCCTCCTAAAACTAGAGGACAGCCCTTGTTGACGGTATCTTCGTATTCTTTAGTACAAAGCAGCAGTCCCCCTCTTGGCCCTCTTAAGGTCTTGTGGGTAGTGGAAGTAATGATATCCGCATAACCGACAGGGTTGTATTTACCTGTCATCACCTTTCCTGCCACTAGCCCTGCAAAATGGGCCATATCCACCATCAATACCGCTCCAACGCTATCGGCTATCTCCTTGAGCTTAGAAAAGTCCAGCGCCCGCGGATAGGCAGAATACCCGGCAATAAAAATAAGCGGCTTTTCTTTTTTGACCTGCGCCGCTAAATGCGCATAGTCTAAAAGTCCTGTTTTCGGATCGACATCATAGCTGACCGAATGCATGAATTTGGAAGAAATATTATGTCGATAGCCATGAGTCAAATGTCCCCCTGAATTCAATGACATGCCCATGACTTTCTGATTAACAAGAAGCTGACGGACCTTTTCATATTCTTCCGCTGTCAGATCATTGAGATTTTTCTTCGATAATTTTTCCACTTCCGGATTCTGGATCTTTTGAACCAAAATCGACCAAAAGGCAACAAGATTGGCATCAGCACCTGAATGCGGCTGCACGTAGGCATAGTCGCATCCGAAGATCTCTTTAGCTAAATCTGCAGCTAATGTCTCTATTGTATCGACATTGTCACATCCTGCATAAAAACGGTGCTGGGGATATCCTTCGCTATATTTGTCCGTTAACAGATTGCCCATTGCCTGCTGTACAGCTAAAGAGCAATAGTTCTCTGAAGCAATCAGTTTTAAATAGGACCTTTGATCTTTTAGCTCCTGCATGACATGTTTTGCAACTTCCGGCAGCACTTTTTGCAAGGTATCCATTGCCGCGTAAAAAGAAATGGCGCTTGACTTTTGCTCTTCTTTTTTAACTTTGGAAAAATATTTTTCGAGAAATGACATGAGCTTCTCCTTTTGGAGAAGATCATATCAGCATTACAGATAAAAACTCAAAATTTTAAAAATTATACGACTTCGTGACAAGGCCTAGCTTTTGCATGCAGCCACCACAGCCCGGCCAGACTGATCAGGCTTATACCGCCGCCGCCATAAGATAATGATTGCAGAACTTGTATGCCAGAAACTGTTAACACCCCGTATGAACTGATGACTAGTTGTGATAGTGCCAATGCAGCAATACCTGCTATTATCAACGTTTTTAATAATTTTTTAGCTCGCATTTCTCGTATGGGCACAGATTGAATCCGAGTAAAAGCGTCTTCAAAAGTTTGCGGCACAGGATCAGCAACACCTGCAGCCTTATCTCTATCAGATATACCTTCCTTCCCGCCATGATCTTGCCCTGCATCTGGAAGTTGAGGTGCATCCGCAGCAGCTGCTATAGCGGCTCTAGGGCCTTCAACAGAAGCTTTTCCCCTGTCATCAGCCGCTTCTGCTGCAACGGGTTGGCTTATCTCAACAACTGGGGGAAACCCTATAATTTTATCAATATCAAACAAAATTCTGTCTAATGTTTGACTTAAAACAATCCTGTCAAGAAAAGGGGGAAGGGTTCTATGAAAATTAAGTTTTTTTTCATAATCGGTCTGATGCATAAACAGACTTGCAGCAAGGCATTTTGTTCTTGCTGCTTTAAGGTGCGCTCGTAAATTTTTTATTAAAACGCACTGATCTGGATTAGATTTAATCCAAGCAAAAACCCTTTCTCGCATTCCTTCTAATTTTTGTGTAAGTTCCTGAGCCCATAAAACTATTTTATTATATGACTGGTTTACTTGATCTGCTTGAGTAATAAAAAACGTAATATTCCAATCAAGTTCTTCTGTTTTTGCTATTATTGCTTTCTCCAAAGAAGACCCCATGGAACAATCTTTCGCCTCTTTGGCACTTAACCCGAAAGATCCCGAATTAAACTCTTCTTCGAATTTTTCTATTACTCCTATAAATTCCTTTATACACCCATTCGGCATAACCTGACGCGGATTAAGTCTTAAATTTAAAACATATAAGCATTGATATATCTGTTGATTATCGTTTCCATGCCTACGAAAAATTTCAGCTTTAAGCGTATTTAAATACTGATATAGGTCAAGTATAGAGCCCTTTTCTTTAAGCCTCTGAAAAGCCGAAAGCTCAGGTCCTGCGGCAGCGGCAGCTCCTTCTACCCTATCAGCCAATAATTGCGCAGAGCCTGTTGTTACAGGCAAATGATCTAAAGCAGCTGCTGCTCTATTGGCGGAAACGCCATTTACTGGAGATGCCATGAAAACCTCATAATTTACATTTTTAATGCATCTATTTTAGCATGTTCGTATGGATTTTATCTATTAAAACAGTAAAAAAGCCCCTTAAATCATTACTAATTATTTGAGAGGCTCCATAACAATTATTTGATAGAATTTCAAATATATTTTTTACTTGAAGCTTTGGCATAACTCTTATACAATATCGGCATAACTTTTTCAAAAAGGACACATCTGTTTTATGTTAAGCAAATTAAAAGTGATATTGGAAGTACAAGAACTAGACATGAAAATGCTGCGCCTGATGCGCCTAAAGCGCGAAAGACAAAAAGAGCTCAATCATATTGACTCTCTGCGCAAAGACCTGCAAAGCCAGCTGGTCTTAAAGAAAGAAGAAATTGAAGATCTGAATAAAAATATTATTATTCTTGAGAACAGGATCGCTGAAATTAAAGAAAAGATTAAACAGCTAGAGGCTAAACAGGGCTCTATTAAAAAAGTAGATGAGTTCAACGCCCTTACACAAGAAATGACGCAAGCAGAA
>CAZULH010000099.1:0-4629 GCA_964621105.1 uncultured bacterium | reverse complement strand
CGTGTTTTAGCGAACTGATCGACATACTGAGGGAAATTGGTGATGATCAAATTAGGCTGAAACTCTTCGATCGCACTGCCCGAATACCGGTGCAGCGTCTCATAAGCTATAGTTTTCTCCATTTTATCTTCAGCCATTATCCTTCATCTCTTTTTTCTTTTTTTGTATATACTACCTGGGCAATAGAGTAAATTCCTTTTTTACTCTGGAAAATTATCTTTCTATAGATACAATAGATATCTAAAAACAAAAGGATGAGAGCGATGTCACAAGCTTCAACCAATGATATCAAGCCCGGCATGAAAGTAGAAATCGATAAAGAGCCTTATAACGTTGTCTCCAATGAATTTGTCAAACCGGGAAAAGGCCAGGCTTTTAACCGCATAAAACTGAAAAATTTAATTACCTCCCGTGTGGTAGAAAAAACTTACAAGTCCGGAGAAAAACTTCTCTTGGCCGATGTGGAAGAGACAAAAATGAGACTGCTTTATGCTGATAATGACGGCGCTGTTTTTATGAACGATCAGACCTTCGATCAGATTACGGTTCCTTTTGAGATCGTCGGCAATAACAAGCAGTGGCTCAAAGACGACACCCTCTTCGATGTCATTATTTTTGAAGGCCGTATTATCGATATTATTCCGCCTACCTTTATGGACCTTGTCATTACACGGACAGACCCCGGCGTTCGCGGCGATACCGCTTCAGGAAGGGTCTTAAAACCGGCAACAATAGAAACAGGCGCCCAAATCCAGGTGCCCATATTCGTTAATGAAGGAGACAGCATCAAAATCGATACCCGCACCAGTGAATATGTCTCTCGCAGCTAGTCCTCTTATTGACAAAGAAAAAATTAGAATTTTACAAGACCGCTCCCTGCAGCTGCAGAAAGTAAGGGATTTTTTCAGAGAAAAAAAAGTACTGGAAGTCGACTGTCCCAATCTTCTTTCCTTTCCCAACATTGACTCGCATATCGAGCCGATAAAAGTAAAAGATAAATATTTACATACCTCTCCCGAGTTTATGCAAAAACGGCTTTTGTCTTCCGGCATGGGAGATATTTATTCTCTGGGACATGTTTTTCGTAAGGAAGAAGAAGGCCCTCGGCATTCTTGCGAATTTACCCTGGCCGAATGGTATCGTATAAATATTTCTTTCGACCTGTTTATTGAAGAAGTGATCGAACTATTTTTTCTTTTCTTTCCCAAAGCGCCCATAGAAAAAATTTCCTATCAAGAAGCTTTTAAAAAAGCTACAAACTTAGATCCATGGTCCCTCTCTAAACAAGAGCTTTTAAGCTATCTGCAAAAGAGAAACTATTCTCTTTCCGATGCTCTTAAAAAAATGGATATAGAAGATCTTCTGCCCCTAGTTTTTTCCGAATTTGTCGAACCTGCTTTCAACCCGGACAACTTAACCGTTATTTATGACTATCCTCCCTCTCAGGCCGCTTTGGCTAAAATCATCGATAATAAAGCCAAACGCTTTGAGATCTATTATCAAGGCTTAGAACTATGTAATGGCTATGATGAACTTGGCGTCTCTTCTGAACAAAAAAAACGCTTTGAAAAGGAAAATCTAAAACGCCTCCAATCGCAAAAAGAGCCACTGCCCATCGATGAAAATTTTGTTTTATCCTTAGATCATCTGCCCCAAGCCTGCGGATGCGCGGTAGGATTTGACAGATTGATGATGATCAGGCATCAGAAAAAAGAAATCGATCAGGTAATTATCTAATCAATATTTTTTTGCTTAACAATTCTATGAGGGTCTTAGCCTCGGAAAAATCCATCTCTTACTCTTAAAAAGGCACTCGCTCCACCGGCTGCAAGCGTTCGGCTTCATACTGAAGCTTTTGACTAAATAGCTCAGCAATGACTTCTTGTAATTCCAAAGGAACACAACCAGCCGCTCTATAATTGATTCGATGCTGTAAAACAGCTGATATAGCGACATTCATTAAACTGCCCCTAAAATGATCCCGGCTTTTTTCCTGTACCTGTAAAACCAGGCTTCTTGTTGTTTCAAAAAGATCATCTCTTTGTAATTGCCCATCAGCCCATCGTTTACATTCTGGGTAAAAATAATAATGTAAAAGAAATGGATTATGTTCTTCTGCACAAGCCGGAAAAAATCTGTTTTCAGAGTAACCTACATCTAAAAAGTTTTTCCCTTTGTTATTTCTCGCAGAAAGATCAGCTCCTTCCTGTAATAACCATGAAACAAGAAATTGTCGATTTCTCGTTCTAGCAACCGCAAGCAGGGGCGTATTGCCGTCTTTGTCTTTACCCTCTAACGGAACTTGATAATGCAAGAGTATTTGCATACATCTATGTGCTTGGTCAGAATTTAATAAATGCAAAGCATTTCTTCCTCTTTTATCCACATGTGTGGGATTAATCCCGGCTTGCAGCAAAATTTCAACTATTTCATACATTTGATTAGAAACAGCCGCCAATAAGGGAGATCCCTCTTCATGAAGATTATTGATGTCCAACCCTTTTTCAAGCAATATTTGAACAACTGAGTCACCCCATCCGTCTCTTTCTCGCGACTCTCTACAAATGTATTGATTTAAAATTCTAATTCCTCGGCCATACGCATTGAGAGTTTTTTCATTGACACAAGGCGAGCCTAAACACAATTTAATAAGATCCAAGTTCTCTCTATTCTTAGATTTAAAAAGGAAATCCAGAGCGCTATCGATCCTTTTATATTCATCTATTTCGATATATAGAGGATCTGCTCCCCGTTTTATTAGCCCTCGAATTTTTGTACGAAAATTTTTTCTTCTAGAACGCCCTACTTGATAACATAAATCCATGAGCTCTTGGTTTTTTTCATCAGGATTATAAACACAAGAACTACCACATGCGCCAACAGCTGTAACAGTCATAAAAAAAATTCCTTTTATTTAAAAAGCAGAATTCTACGTTTTATTACAAATAAAACGCCATTGTTAATTAAATTTAACTTATTACTTTTATTTTTAATTTCTCAAACAATCGACTGACAAGGTTTAGTAAAATTTTATTACCAACCATCCCAACAGAAATCTCTATAAGCTGCGCCGATATTAGCTTTAAGACAGCAGGAGATTCCGTTTTAGTAAAAATATTTCCTAAAAGATAAGTCCCCACGCCAACGGCAGAAAGCATTATAGAGCATGCTTTAGCCGCCTGTATCTTAATCCCCGCATCTGCACTAACCTGACCAACCGCATGGATCGCATATCCCGCAATTCCCGTTTTAACAGCATCGGCTATCTTTTGCTCTCCTAATAATAGCATTAGCTTTTTGGATAAATTAGCTGTAAGAAACATTAACGCAGCGTGTCCTGCCTGTTCTGTTAGAAATTCAGTTATGGCAATGACTTTTAGTTTCTTATTATCGCCGAGACGTATCAAATCTTCTGAACGATACGTAGCCCCGCAATTAAAAAGGCATGCAAACTCATCTCTTCTGTCGGTATTCGTACTTTGCTTTTTTAGGGCCCATCGATATAAGCAGCTTCTATGAAAGAGATGAACAAGTCTCACTTCCCGTCCATTTTCTCTTCCTTTGCAGCAGCCGGTCTGAACAAATAATTCACCTTCCCTACCATCCTGACATATTTCACATTCAAACGTCCCCGTTACAAATGTAATGCTCATGGCTGCTTTTCCTCTAAATTATCAAATCCCCATCTCTCTGGCTGCACCAGCTTCACGTAGTCTCTCTTGAGTTAGCTCTGATCCCGGCATCCGCATCAAATCATCGATATGATGCCTTAATCGACAGTTTTTAAAAACACATGAAAAATCACCTTCGATATCTACTTTCCATATAGCACGATCACTTAAACATCTTTCATGCACAATACGGGTAATCTCGCATTCCCTGCCGTTTTTTATTTCACGACAATGCATTTGAACAAACGATCCGAATCTGTCAGATCTACATATTTCACATGGAGAAGCAGGCAGTTGATTATAAGGAGTAATTGACATAAATATATCCTTGTTTTTTTTATTCAGGAAAAAGATTTTAAAATAGTTTTGAGAAAAAAAACAATAGTTTTAAGCCTTATGCAAAAAGTCTTGAGTAAATAATTTTTATTATTTAAATAAAAAGTAGAGACAAGGAGATACATTATGCCCGTTAATCTAAAAGGACGTTCCTTTTTAACCTTAAAAGACTTTACCCCACAGGAAATAGAATACCTGCTTAAGCTTTCCGGCAACTTAAAAAGCAAGAAAAGAGCCGGCATACGCGGAAAAACCCTGCAGGGAAAAAATATCGTTTTAATCTTTGAAAAAACGTCTACCCGTACCCGATGCGCCTTTGAAGTGGCAGGATTTGATGAAGGGGCCAATGTCACCTTTTTATCACAAAGCCAAATGGGCAAAAAGGAATCGATTGAAGATACTGCTAAAGTTTTGGGCAGATACTATGACGGCATTGAATTTCGCGGCTTTAAGCAGAAGACCGTGGAAACAATGGCCGAACATGCCGGCATCCCCATCTGGAACGGTCTGACCGATTTATACCACCCTACGCAAATACTGGCTGATTTTTTAACCGTTAGAGAACATATCGACAAACCTTTGCATAAGGTAAAATTTGTCTTTGTCGGCGATGCTCGAAATA
>CAZULH010000098.1:0-4633 GCA_964621105.1 uncultured bacterium | reverse complement strand
ATAGTTTCTTTTTGTTCTTTTTTAATTGTTTTTTTGATGGCCTTCGCTGCTTTTCTAGGTTGTTTTTTTTCTATTTTTTTTGCCGCTTTCTTTATTGGTTTTACAGCCGCTTTTTTGACTGTTTTAGGCTTTTTTTCTGCTTTTTTAACAGTTTTTTTTGTTTCTGTTTTTTTCTTGCGTTTAAAAAAAATCATATCAGCCTCAATAGTTGCTCAATGATAATGTAAGTAGTCTTAGCCGCTTTGTCAATGATTTCATTAAAAAAAAAGAAAGGGTAAGCTATAGTGAAAAACAAGATACCTATATAAGCAGTATGAAATTTCAGAGCGTTAGAATGTTTCGGGGATATTTGGAAGAGGCTTTTTCTAAAAAGCTTCCTTCTTTTTTTTTAGTGATATCTCCGGATCCGTATGATCGAAAAAAGATCATTGATCTGATCTGCCGTTATCTCCCTCATAAGAACACCTATTCAGTGGAAAGGCTTTCTGCTAAAGACGATAGTGTCCTGAAAATGAAGTCCCAGCTGGACGCGCCTTCTCTTTTCGGGGGTGATCCTTTGATCATCTATGAAGATGTTGAAAGCATAAAAAAAAGTGATATTAAAGAATTGTCAAAGCTGCTGAAAGGATCGATTTTCGGTTATCTGCTCTGCGGCGCGAAAATAAAACCTTCCAATCTTGCTGATTTTGAAAAGGCGGGCGTTGTTTTAGATCTTACTTATGAGAAGATATGGGAAAAGCATAAGCGGTTTGCTGAATTGATTGTTTCAAAATGCGCGCAGGCAAAGAAGTCGATTTCTCCCGAAGCTGTCGAAAGTTTTTTAGATCAGGCGGGATTTGACCGCGCCCAGATCGAACAGGAAATAGAAAAACTGATCACATATGTTGGGGACAAACTGCAGGTCGAAGTCAAAGATGTAGAGGAAGTGATCGTATCGATCAAGCAGCATACATTATGGCAGATAGCGGAAAAAATCATATGGGGAGATCGGGATGTTGTCTTTGAAGAAATGGACATGAGCTTTTTTCATGGGCTTTTAGCAGCCCTGCGTTTTCAGCTGCAGCTGGGATTAAAGATTGCTTCGATCCAGGAAACTGATGAAGAAGGGTTTGACCGTTACCAGCTTCCTCGTATGAACCCTAAAGTTTTTCAACTGCGCAAGGAGATAGCGGCGGTAAGAAAAAGCTATTTTTTTAAAAATGCCCTTACCTATCTTTATGAAATCGATCTTCTATCTAAAAACCAGGTCAATTATCCTCAGCTTTTAATGGATTTTTTTATTAGTAAACTAAGTTATATGGTCACTCACGAGATAGAGCATGAAAAAGTTAATTATTCTTCCTAATCTTTTGGATTTTTCGCATCATATAGAAGATTATATTCCTCCCTCTGTTAAAAAAGCGGTAGAGCATATCGATGGCTTAGTAGCGGAAAGTGAAAAAGCAGCGAGAAGATTTTTGTGTAAGTTTTTAGATAAACCACAAGTCAATAGCATGCCGGTAAGGATATTGTCCGAACATACGCAGCCGAAAGAATTAAAGGAAATGATAGAAGAAGAAGGGATATGGGGGATGATTTCCGATTGCGGATTATGCTGTCTGGCCGATCCGGGATCTGAGCTGATAGCTCTTTGCTACGAGAAAAACGTCCCTCTTGAAACCTATCCCGGCCCCAGTTCGATTATTATGGCGATCCAGCTTTCCGGCTATTTGGCCCAGGCCTTTGCTTTTCACGGCTATCTGCCAAAAGAAAAAGAGGCTTTGGAAAAAAGGCTCTCTGAACTGGAAAAACGATCCTTGCAGGAACAGTCTTTGCAGGTATGGATCGAAACACCATATCGTTTTAATAAAATGATTGAGTCGGCAAAAACAGTTTTACGTGATAATACCTGTTTTTGTGTTGCAAAGGACCTTTCTCTTCCTACGCAGAAAATTTTGCGTATGCCTATTCGTCTATGGAAGAAACAGCCTCTCAAAGAAGAAAAGGCCTTAGCGGTATTTTTAATGAAAGCTAAATAAGATAGGAAGCGACCTCGTCGTAGAGAAGCAGTCCTTTTTCAGATAGTTTGAGCCTATTGTTATTTTGAATGAGAAGTTTTTGCGAAACCATTTTTTCTATCTGCTTTAGCAGGGGTTGATCGATAGCGCCATAGCTTTTTTCAAAACGGGCAAGATCTATGCCTTCTATCATTCTCAGCTGTATCACCAATAGTTCACGCAGTTGTTTTATAAAAGAGAGCTTTTCGGAAAAATCAACAGGAGATTGTCCAATGTTTAATCTTTGCATGTATTCCTTAAGGCTGGAAATATTGGAAAAACGGCTGTTTTCCCAATAACTAAAAGCAGAAGGGCCAAAACCAAAAAAAGGCCGCCCTGTCCAATAGCCGCTATTATGGCGGGAGGCTTTGTTGTCTTTAGCAAAGGCGGAGATCTCATAGCGGTTAAATCCCATAACTGACAATTGCTCTATAGCATACTGCAGCATCTCTAAGCTTTTTGCTTCTTTAGCGACAAAAGGGAGAAGTTCCTTTTTTCTATAAAAAAAAGGGGTTTTTTCTTCAAAGACAAGGTTATATAAAGAAACATGATCGATAGGAAGCGATGAAACTTCTTTAAAAGTACTTTGCAGATGATCAATTGTCTGGTGAGGAATATCGATCATCAGATCGATAGAAAGATTGTTAATGCCGCCTTTTTTGATCGTGCAGGCAGCGTCTATTGCTTTTTCTTTGGTATGGCTGCGGCCAAGGACCTGCAATAATTTACTGTCTAAAGACTGTACGCCCATGCTGATGCGGTTGATGGAAAGATCGTGAAGGTTTTGTATGTATTCCAAAGAGACCGTATCGGGATTGGCCTCGATAGTGATTTCACACTGCCTTTCAATCTTACAGTCTTTTTTTATCCAGCTTAAGATCTTTTCTATAGATTCCGTTTGTAAAAGAGAGGGAGTTCCTCCTCCAAAATAAATAGAGACAATTTGCTGTTTTTGTATTTGAGGGCGTTTTTGCTGCCATTCTAGGTAAAGAGCCTGCATAAACTCTTTTGCCAGAGTCTTATCATAGGCAAGAGAATAAAAGTGACAATATGGACACTTTCTTAAACAAAAAGGAATATGAAAATATAGGCTGATCTTACCACTGGTCGACATCAGGATCTTCTAAAATACCGCGTTTCCAGCGATTTTTGTCAGAAAAGGGATCTTCCTCTTCGCTTTCATCAAGGCCGGAGGCGTCTTCATCGGAAGCATCAGAGTCATCCGAAACATCTTCAAAAGTTTCTCCTTCCAAGAAACCTTCTTCATGGTCGATGCCGATATCGATATCAGGCAGGGTTTGAGGTTCTGCCTGACGGGAGGTATTGCGTTTGGGGAGAACATATTCATCAGTTTCGCCATTTTCTTTTAAGAACTGCAGTCTTTCTCTTTCTTCATGGATCTTATCTCTAATGTGCTGAATTTCTACGCTGTGTTTTTCCAGATCTTTTTTTGGAACCAGGCCTAATTGCTGCCATTGTTCCAAATCTTTCAGTTCAGCTTCAAGTTTTCTTAATCTTTCGCTTTTTAATCCCATAAAAACCTTTAAATTTCTCCCTAAAACAAAACTCTCTTAGATAGTTCTTTTACCTAAGAGAATATTATTTGAAAATATTTTTTTTTAAAAATCTTCTTAACTCTAATAGAAGAAGGATTTAAGTGCAAACTAAAAGGATAATTTAACAGTGCCCTTTTCGATGGTGCACTGGCAGGCAAGACGCTGGTCGCCCATATCGCCGAAGAAATCTTTTTCCGCTTGTGTGGGAGCTGAGAGATTTTCTTTTCCTTCCAATACTTTAACGGTACAACTTCCGCAGATACCTTCACCGGCGCAGGCAAATGTAATGCCGACTTCTTCGCACTGTTTTTGAATGGTGCTTCCATCGGGAACGTCAAATTCTTTATTTTTTTCAGGGAAAATTAGTTTAGCCATCATCATCTCCGGTTAGTTTTCCAACAAGAGTAATGAGACCAATATTTTTTTATCAAGAATGTTCTTTAAAAAAAGAAGTCAAACGGAAGCTGCTCGCGTATCGGTTCTAAAGAGATGTCCGTAAGGGCGTGTTTCAATGTTTTAACGCCTTCAGGAAAACCTGCATCCAGAAGCGTCTGGTCTAAATTGGAAAGCTCTGTTTCCAAAATATCGACCTTCCTTTCTAGGTAAGCGATATAATCATGGAGTTTTTTATTATCCATTTTTATTCTCCCGTTATTTCAGATAAAACATTATCTACTATAAGCTAATTATAGATAAAAATTAATTAAATGTCAATTTAATTAAAACGTAATTAATTAGGAGAGCTTAAGAATCGACATTATTATAGAATGTCGATAGGCAAGCGTGGTTGTTGGGGTGTGTTTGCGGAAGGCGGCTGTGAGGCTTGCTGGCCGTTATAGACATAATCTACTGCTTTTACCAGCCAGTCTTCAGCATGACCTAAGTGGACGGCGATTTCTTGTAATAGACTTTCTCTTACTTCTTCTGGTTTTGCTTCTTGTTTTGGCGGTGGCGTTCTTTCTGTTACAAGGGCTTCATGGGGTGTTGGAGGGCATACAATAAATTCTGTGGCTGTTGATTCTTGCAACTTTTCTTTAGGGG
>CAZULH010000097.1:2485-4695 GCA_964621105.1 uncultured bacterium | reverse complement strand
TAGAGGTCATTAATCTTATCAGCAGCAAATAGTCCGCTGTCATATCCTTTTGCAAAGCCATTATGAATTTTTAAAAAGCCCAAATAATCATCGGGAAGAACATTATCAAACCGTCGGCTGAGAGCTTCGATTAAAGAACGGTCTGCAGGTATCTGTCCGCGAAAAAATCCGCTATCCGAAAAACTATAGACCATTTCCACTGAAAAGGGATCTTTCGGCATCCCTTTAGCTAAAACGATAGAAATATCGTCCAACTGTGCAAAAAATAAAGAAAGGTGATGATGAACATGAGGGCGATAAGGCAAAAGACTGAACCAAAACTCTTTGGTAAATGCAATCTTATCCTCATTAGACAGGCGGGAAAGCTCAAACCATCCCTTGGGAAAAGAAGGGGCTAACTCCTGAACTTTTTCTAAGGAAAGATTGCTCTCATCATCTAAAAAAATCACTTCGAGAAAAGGGTCTTTGACTCCTTCTATTTGTTTGGACTTATTATAATAATCAAACACAGACGGATTCATGAATAAACTTTTTTTTAATTTTATTTAAGAATAGAAAATAAAACCTCTTTTTAAAAGAAAAAAAAATAAGCATAATGTTTTTCTATGCTTTTTTTCCGACAGTTTTCCTTTTCGTTATATCAGCTCTTCAAACAAAACCCTTTATTTTTTATCGCTTATATTTTCGCTGTCTCATTATTTTGCATGCTGACAGGGCAATATCTTTATCTTTTAGGGCTTCTTCCTCTTTTAGCTACAGGCTATTTTTCCTTTCGGCAGCTAGTACTATGCGTGGCTGCTTTTGTCTTTTGTTTTATCTATGGAAAAACGGTTCCGATCAACAAGGAAGGTTCCTGTCATGCCAACGTATCCATACAGATCGAATCGATCTCTTTTTCACAACATAAACAAATCATTGTTGCAAAGATCCTCTCTGCAGACACCGACCGGATCGCCTGTCCTGCTGCGTGTATGATAAAAGGAAAGAAAATGCCACATCATATCTCGGGTAAAAACATCTATCGCATCAGGGGAATAATCAAGATACGCCCTTTCTCTCATTGTCTATTGATCCCTCAAAGCACAAGCTGGAAAATAGAAAAACAAATATTCTCCCTTGTTGATCTTCGCTCTATCGTCAAACAAAAAATCGATCGCTATATCAGAAAACATATAGATAATCCTTTTGCCGCCAGCCTGATTTCTTCTTTAATAACAGCAAATAAGCCCGCTCCCTTTATCAGTTATATTTTTGCAAAAGCAGGCCTGCAGCATATTTTGGCAATCTCCGGCTTTCATTTTGCTTTGGTCACTTTCTGTTTATTTTTCTTTTTTCGTTTTTTTCTTCCCTTATCCTGGGTCTATGTTGTTTTAATAGCTTTTACCAATCTCTATTATATATATCTCGGCTCCTCTCCTTCTATTGAGAGAGCGTGGGTAATGACAGAGCTCTTTTTGTTTTCCCGTCTTTTTAATAAGCGATATTTCCCTTTAAATGCTCTTGGCTGCGCCTGCCTGATTGAAGGCTTTAAAAATCCTTTGGTCCTTTTCTCTTTAAGCTTTCAGTTAAGCTATCTTGCCTGCTGTTTTATTATCCTGCTCTTTCCCTTGTTTTATAAAAAAATCAAACATCTTTTTATAAAAAAGAGCGGAATAACCTCTTTTTTTATCAACAGCTTTTCTTTAACATTGGCTGTTAATTTCGCCATCATTCCTTTTCTGTTATTTAAAAATTCCTTTTTCCCGATTTATAGCTTTTTATACAACCTGCTTATCCCGCCTCTTATCATGCCGATCTTTCTTCTTTTCTTTTTCGCTGCTATGTTCAGTATTGTTCCTTTTGTTTCCCATGCTCTATTTATACTCGTAAATTTTCTAGTAACAGCGATGATCAAATTTATAGAAATAGCTCCTTACTCTATTAATATTTATTGCAACAAGATTACAAAAGAAATAATACTCAGCTATTTAATTATTCTTTTGTTTATTGGTTTATACAAAAGAGTACTTCCTTTTTTTCAAAAAATCGTATAAATTGAACATATAATTTTTTTTGAGAAAATATGAGCATTCAGACATCCATTGAGTTTTTGCAAAATTCTATCCCTTCTGAACATATCCTAGCGATTCGATATATAGAATCCAAAAAAACTGCTAAATTTTTTATAAGAAATTTTGCTACTCGCGCTTATACCTTTCAAACAGGAACCC
>CAZULH010000097.1:0-2475 GCA_964621105.1 uncultured bacterium | reverse complement strand
TGCCGGCCTAATACTGGCTACAGGAGCAGTTTTTACTTTAGGGAAAAGCACTTATTTAAACGACCGATGCATAGCCTATCTTCATAAGGGCGGAAATATAATTTCCGATCTTTTTTTATCTTCAATTATCTTTTTCTATCCCCGGTCTTACAAAAATTTTTGTGTAAATCCTATTTATTTAAACGAATCAATCCTGACATCAAATATACAAAAACTGATCCTGTCAAAAACGCCTCTCTGCCGTTATCATTATTTCTTATACTTTTTACTTAACGTCATAACACGAGTGATCGATGCATGTTCCGGCTTTTTCTTATGCTGTAAAAGCTTTATGACACGCGGAAGAAACATCTCTTTTCGTGTAACCGATGCCCGCTGTCAAGTTATTTCTGTTGTCGTTGTAGCCTATCAGGAATTAAAAATTTTTCATATATTCAAAGATACGGTCTTTTTTCTAATAAAATTTATTAATCCTCAGGCCAATATTACAATTTCCCCTGATGATCCTTCTTTAATCTGCACTCCTGATACAGGCTCTTTACGGACAACGCCGCTAAAGCAACAATCATTGACTTAATTGCTAAGATGAAGTAAAAAATATACATCTTTTACGGCGATCGTAGCTCAGTTGGTTAGAGCGTTGGATTGTGGTTCCAAAAGTCGCGGGTTCGAGTCCCGTCGATCGCCCCATTTTGACAGCGGCTGATGACGATACTTATATCTTTACTATTAGGCTTAATTCAGGGACTCTGCGAATTCTTTCCAGTTAGCTCTTCTGCCCACCTTCATTTGTTTCAAACATTTTTTAATTATTCACCTGACATTTTTTTTGATCTGACCGTGCATTTGGGATCGTTATTAGCCGTCGTATTGATTTTAAGAAAAACGATCATTCAAGAATATGTATCCAATTTTTTTTTATATTTTTTCGGCCTGTTGCCGTTAATACCCATTTATTTAGCCTATAAACTTTTCTTGAAAAATTTTATATCCATGCAGTATATCGGCCTGTTCTTTCTTCTTACAAGCCTAATGCTGTTTATGCTGTATGTGCAGAATAAAAGACCTTCTCCGTCCTCTAACAAATGGAAAGACGTCCTGTTTATCGGCGCCATGCAGGGACTGGCCCTTTTTCCGGGCATATCCAGAAGCGGCTCGACCATTTGGGCGGCAAAAAAAAGAAACTGGCCGGTAGAAAAGGCCATTCGGTTCTCTTTTCTTTTAGCTATCCCTGCAACCGTAGGCGGCAGTTTTTTAGAGTCCTTTTTTCATATGCATCATGTTTCTTCTTTTTTCTCTGAAAGATGGCCCTCTTACCTGACGGGATTTTCCTCTTCTTTTGCGGTTAGCCTTGTTTGCGCAAAAATCATTTTTTCTTTTAAATCTTATAAACAATTCTTGCCATTTGCTTGGTATTGTTTAATTATAGGTATAGCAGTACTCATTTATATGAATCTATTTGCATGAAAAAGAAAAAGAAAAAAAAATCTTCATATAAGAAAGTTGAAATATTAAATCTTTTTTATTTCATTGCCTCCGCTTTTTTTTTCCTTTCTTTTTTTAGTTTTTCACCGGGACATATCGAACAAAACTGGCTGGGCATTATCGGCTATTTGATCGGCTTTAGCTTTTTATATCTTTTCGGTGTGGCCAGTTATCTTATTCCAATGTTTTTTTTATGGCTGGGAATTGAATCTGTCCTGCAAAAGCGGGCATCGATCCAGTGGAAAACTTTTTGCTTTAGCATCATGCTGGTCAGCATCAGCATGCTATTGACCGTTTTTTCTTCTATGAGCAATACGATCAGCGCCTATCTATCCGACCACATTTTTTCCGCCAAGACTTTTGACCCGATACATAAACAGCTTCTCAACCACTATTATTTGGGAGGCGTCCCCTTTTCTTATCTTTTTCAGGAAATCCCCTATATCAATCTGCAGAACCTGCTTAGCACTTCCGGTAATATTTTCTTGTTTTCCATTACCGCTTTTGTCAGTTTGATCTTACTTACGGAAACACATATTTTTGTATTTTTCCAAAAACTTTTTCAAACGACCTACAGCGCATGTAAAACATGCGCTAAAAGCCTTTATGCACTGTATCGATGGACAAAAAATAAAAAGAGCGTAAACCAAAAAACAATCCTTGCCCCCAAAATTTCCTCTCCAAGGATCAAACGCCCGATCCTGCAGCATGAAAAAATGCCAACTGCCCCTTCTATCTCCATCCGCAAAAAACCTCCCCTTCCTGTTAGACCTTCTCTTCCTAACGCCATCAGCTCAAAAAACTTCTCTTATTTTATTCCATCCTTTTCTCTTTTATCCAACCCCAAGCAGATCGATCATCCTTCATTGGTAAAAGAACTGAAAAATCAGGCGCAAATGCTGGAAGACACCCTTCGTAATTTTAATATCGAAGCAAAGGTGGGAGAAATTCACTGCGGCCCCACAATCACTCTTTTTGAGGTCCATCCGG
>CAZULH010000096.1:0-4813 GCA_964621105.1 uncultured bacterium | reverse complement strand
TTTATGGTGTGAGAATGAAGTAGGAAACAAACAGGCCATTTATGACATGAATCAGCTGCCGTATAAGGCTTATCCTGAGGCTCTGGGAGGTCTGGTTGGAAAACCAAGAGCGGTTATTGTAACCGGAGATTTAACGGATGGAGGGACATATTGGCAGTGGAATGGCCTGAGCATTTTCCGTTTCGCTCATTGGGACGGCTTTGTTTCAGACTATGGCTTAAATGGAGAAAATCTTTTGAACTTCCCCGTTCTGGAAGGATTCGGAAACCATGATGTTCTCGCCTGGTGGAACGATATTCCAAATGAAGTCAGAAAAAGAAACCTTTTACGTTCGGAATCTGTCAAAATTTCGGAAAATGGACTGCATTATTCCTGGAACTGGGATAATGTTCATTATATTCAGCTTAATGTTTATCCCGGCGATACGCCCGAAGCGCAATATAGCATGCAGTTCTTGCAAAAAGATCTAAAAGAAATGCCAAATTCTCAAATGCCCATAATTATTTTTCATCATTACGGAATGGACGGATATTCCGATGACTGGTGGACATCAGAAGAGAGACAAAAATATTACGACATGATCAAGGATTATAATATCTTAGCTATTTTTCAGGGCCATCAACATGATGTGTTCCACTTAGTGTGGAAAGGGATCGATGTCTTTTCTTCAGGAAATACTTTTTCCAATTCCTATCTGGTCTGTACGATCACACCTGCCGAAATGAAAATTGCTGCAAGAGAAAACGGCAGATGGAGCGAATGGCATTATGCAAAAAGATTAAACAGATAGCCAACGAAGATAATACCCGCTCCAACAATTGCAGCAAATAATAGGATCAGTTTCCATTGCATGATGCGTTTTAAGATAAAAAATTCCGGCAGAGAAAGGCCGGTTACCGCCATCATAAAAGCCAGGGCGGTGCCGATAGATAAGCCTTTTTCTGTCAGAGAACTGATTAATGGGATCACCCCTGCCGCATTTGAATATAGGGGGATGCCTAAAATAACAGCTAAAGGTACATCATACCATTTGCTTGCATTCGCATAGGTAGTTAAAAAATCAGCAGGGACATATCCGTGTATCCATGCTCCAAGGCCGATTCCAATGACAACATAAAGCCAGACTTTTTTGACGATAGACAGGGTATAAGAACTTGCATATGTCAGTTTTTGAGAAAGGCTTGTCTTTTTTTTGCATGAGCATGATTTATTGGCTGTATTTGAGAAAAAAAGATCTTTTTGCAGCCAGTTTTTTGCTTTTGTTTTACCGATAATCATTCCCGCAACAATGCTGATCATCAGTCCACAGCCAACATAAAGTAGGGCGATCTTAACACCAAATAACCCTAACAGCATGATCAGGGCGACTTCATTGATCATCGGCGATGCAATTAAAAAGGAAAAGGTTATGCCTACCGGAATGCCGACTTCTAAAAAACTTAAAAATAAAGGGATAGCGCTGCAGGTGCAAAAAGGAGTGATGATTCCCAATAAAGAAGCCAGCGTATGTGAAACAAGGATATTCTTTTTACTAATATAGGTTTGCACCTTTTCCATAGGGATATGGATGCGGATAAGGCTGACCAAGAATATTAAGACAAAAATCAGGATAAAGATTTTTAGTGTATCAAAAATAAAAAATTCTAAAGAGTTGCCAAGCATGGAGCCTTGCTGAATGGAAAAGATATGATAGGTAAGCCATTTGGCAAATGAATCTAATGGAGAAAAAATACTTGATAACATAGAGGGCCGTTCTTTTTTTTAGAGAAAAATAACAAAATAATTAATGTTTTTCCATTAAATATTTTTGATGGGTTTTGTTTTTTTTCCTTTTAACACGAAGGTTAAACTGCCTCCGATAATAACAAAAAGAGTGCCTAAGATAGAAAAAACATCTAAAGAGCTATGGAACACAAGATTATTTATGAGCATAACGAAAATAAGCATGCTATAGCTAAAAGGAGATAAAAAAGAAGGTTTGGCAAAGCGGTAGGCCTGTGTTAAAAAAAACTGTCCCAAAAATGTAGCAATGCCTATCCCTATCATCATGCCAAGCTCAAGAAAAGAAGGCGGCTGATAGAAGAACAGGGCAAAAGGAAATAATAGTAATGAGCCGATGGTAAAATAATACAGAATGATGAGGGAGGGGGACTCTTGCTTTTGATTGAGGGTGTGGATCAGTATCAGGGAAAGCGATGTAACGACAGCTGCGGCTAAACTGATGATTACACCGATATTGAGCGTTGTAATACCTGGTTTTAATATGAATAATATCCCTAAAAATCCCAATAAAATTGCCCACCAGATCTCTTTTTCCATTTTTTCTTTTTTAAAGAGCTTCCAAATGAAAGGAGTGAAAAAGGGAGAGGTGTAGGCTAATGTAGAAGCATTGATATAAGAGATCTTTTTAATGCCATAGTAGAAAAATAAAAAGCTGGCTACTGCTAAAACATCCCTAATGATATGCAGCCGTAAATGAGATGTCTTGTAGGAAAGCGTTTTATTTTTTTTCATTACAGAAAAAATACAGATAAAACCGATCAGATGCTGCATGAAAACAATTTGAATAACGGAAAAGGAATTTCCAAGGGCTTTCATCAGGCCGCTTGACGCAGCAAAAAAAAGATAGGCAAGGACCGTCAGTACGGTTCCCAAGGCCAAGTTCTTGTAAGAGGGTGTTGTCATATTTTTTCTTAAAAATATGATTAAATTATACCCTAAAACCCTTTAATCCAGTAGGAAAAATAGAGCTGTTTGTCTTTTAATCTTCTTTGGATTATCTTTATTTGTTTTTTATAAATTTTATGACTCAGCTAATAACATTTTCAAAAAATAACTATACATGCATGCATGCTCAAATGGAGACGCGGGAAGTTTGTTATTTCCCTCTCTCCAAAAGTCGCTATGTAGTCCTATGCTATGAAGTCTTATTAACCTCAACGGTTTCTCTGGCTTTGCAGGAAATGAGAAGAAGCGTCGACTTTTATTATTCTAATCATGGTGTGCTGTCTCATCCTGATAAAAAATTCCAAATAGATTATTTTAAGCATTTTAAACGAGTTATAGCGGATATTAATCAATATTTTAATAAATACCGCGGGCTTCAACAGATAACAGGGACTTGTTCTCTTCCCGATAAGGAAAAAGACGAATTGATTAAGGCGATAATAGCTTGTGCCTGTGGTTTTTTCCAAACTTTAGAAACCACTTATTCTCCAAAAATGATTTTAAGCGATTTTTTAAAAAAAAGATTATGTAGAAAAATTTTTAGCAGCGCCCGTTCATTTTTTCAGTTAAATCTGAATGTTATACGTTTAAAGAAAACGACTCTTTCTGAAAGAGATAAGCGCTTTTTAGGATGTCTTTTTGATTCTTCTCAATATGATCCGACTCGATTAGACTGCGCAAGTTATGTTTTCTTGCAGATACAGGAAGGAGAAGCCTTATTCTGGGTGATGTGTGCTCTAAAGGGAACGCAAAGTCCTGCAGCTAGGTTGTTTTATACTAGATGTAGCGTTGCTGTTTTAGAAGATTGGGGCTATGAACAGGTTAGAGAATGTCAAAAAGGAGATGTTGTTTTATATTTTAAAGATCCTCTTTGGACACTTCTTGCCCATATGGCTCTTTGTATTGGAGATGGGCGGGCAGAATCAAAAATGAAAGATCAGCCTATGGCCGAGAGGCACCAATTAGAAGATGTTCGTCCTTCCTGCGGCAGTTATATGCTGTTTTTCCGAAAAAAGAGACGTTTGAATTTAGATGGAAAAGCCTAAGGTCTTCATAGAATGGGGGAAGGGAGCGGAAAATTTCATCACTCTTTTAGTTAAGGGGTGGAAAAATTCCAAATAATAGGAATGCAGACACAATCGATTGGATCCTTTCTCTGGATTGGGATGATATTTTGTATCGCCGATAATGGGATGGCCGGCATCCTTGCAGTGAACACGGATCTGATGTTTTTTCCCTGTTTTCAAAGATAGACGTAAAAATGAATGGCTTTTGGATTTTTTGATCACCTGATAGTCGGTGATGGCGAGCTGCCCCGCTTTTGGATTTCTAATTGTCTTAACTCTTAAATTCTCCATTTCAACAAGATGGCTTTCCCACCGTCCTTTATTGGAGTCAAGTACGCCATCGACAATGGCCAGATAGACCCTTTTGATATCATGTTTTTGAAACATCTCTTTTAATAGTTCTTTCGCTTTTTTTGTTTTGGCAAACATCATAATGCCGGAAGTATCCCGATCCAGGCGATGAACGGCATAAACAGAGTTATTCGGATAATGCTTTTGTAAAATGCCCAGGGCATGAATGGATTCTTTGTTGTCTAAAGGGACGGAAAGAAGGCCTTCCGGTTTATTGATGATCACAAGGTTTGCGTCTTCATAAATGGTCTTAACTGCATGAGGCAGAACCTTTTTTAAGCTTTCAACAGACAGGACCTGTCCTGATATAAGTTCAAGGTTGGCCTGTACGGTTGTTTTTCCATCAACCAACACCTGTTTGTTTTTTAACAGGCTTCTAAGCGTGGTCATAGATGAATCAGGATAAAGCCCTTTTAATGCGTCTAAAAGCTTTATTGGGGTTTTTATAGGTATTTTTTTCAAATGATCTTATCCTTAAAAAAGATTTGCAATAATTATAGCAAAATAATGAGATAAAATAAATCCTAATCATGTATATATATTTTTTTTGAATACATTTCAGGGATTAGAAATGACAAAGCCTAAAATAATTGTTTTATACTACAGCATGTATGGCAATAACTTTCTCATGGCTTAGGCTATTTGCGAATGTATCGAAAAAGAAGGGT
>CAZULH010000095.1:0-4817 GCA_964621105.1 uncultured bacterium | reverse complement strand
GGATAGTCTAATTCAGGGCTCCAACGGGGTATAAATTGTAAAATATCAGAAGGGATCTGATCGAAACTGGCTTTGATCAAATAGGACCTTTCTTTTCTATCTAAAAGACAGCTGAACTCTCCTTTTTGCGTATTTTTTTCTATATAGCCAGAGAGATGATACTGCATGTTTTCTTCTGTAGAAGTATAAAAATTCACATTGGAGATTAGAATATTGTCTTTTTTCCAGAGGAACTTCAAATCCTGGATATTCGTATTGGTATTAAGATTAAAAAGAGTGTTAAAGGCTGCATGTTTAAGTTTCAATAATGACCACAGGGGAATATCAACTGAAGCGGAGGGGATAGAAAGATCAAGGTCGGCATTAGAAAGGTCTGCATTTGTTATTTTCTGCGGCCCCAGCCATCGCAAATGGATAGATTCGACCGAAAAATTACCTTGTGTGCGCACTTCAATGGCTTGCACAAACCATTTTTTTGCTACCGTTTTTGAAATGATTGCAGGTAAAAAATAAATGCCCCCAAAAATAAAAATGAAAAACAGGATCAGATAGAATTTTTTACTTTTAAAAAAGGACATATTTACCTCAAACATTGATAATATAAAATTGCAGCAATAGTTTTACTGTCGTAAATTTTTTTATTTTTAATCATTTTAATTGCTTCTTCAATTGAAATAAATAGGATTTCTATCTCTTCATCATCATCACAGTTTTTTTTGCTCTCTATCAAATCTTTAGCTAAAAATAAATGCAGATATTCATTACAAAAGCCAGGAGATAGGTAAAAGCTGCCTATTGGCTCGATAGACTTGGCAAAATAGCCGATTTCTTCCTGCAGCTCGCGCTGCGCGCAGTCGATAGGCTTTTCCTTATTTTCTATAATCCCTGCAGGTATTTCTAAAATAACCTGATCAGCTGCACGTCGGTATTGTTTGATTAAAATGAGAGTGTTTTGGTCATAAAGAGGTAAAATGGCGGCAGCAGGAGGGTGCTCAACAATTTCATGTGTTTTATTAAGATTAACTAAAGGGTCGAGGCGAAGAGATATCAGATTGCCTTTATAAATGTATTCGCTTTTTTTGTAGAGATCGTCATGCATGCACTATTCCACGGTTACTGATTTTGCTAAATTACGGGGATGATCAATATCTCTTTTTCGTTTTTTAGCGATATAATAAGCAAAAAGCTGTCCTGCAACGGATGTGGGAAAAGTGGCCAGCTCATCAATTGTGGAAGGAAGAATGATTTTATCATTTACAATACGGTCGATAGGGTCTTTTGCTCTTTTTTCCGTAAAGGCTACAATAGGCGAGCCTCTTGCCTGCACTTCCATTAAATTACTGAGCATTTTGTCATAGGTTTGGTTATTAGCGCAAAAAGCGATAACAGGCAGGTCTTCACATAAAAGGGCTAACGGTCCATGTTTAAGCTCGCCTGCAGGATAGGCATGAGCATTCAGATAGGAAATCTCTTTAAGTTTTAGGGAGGCTTCAAGGGCATTGAAATACATATGCCTGCGGCCCAAAAAGAAAAAGTTGTCATATTTAGCATATTTATAAGCTAATTTTTCGATAACGGCAGCATCCTGTAAAACTTTTTTAATAAGGGCAGGTATTTCAAGCATGTGTCGTAAGAATATTTGACCTTCTTCTTTTTTCATATGGCGCAGTCTTGCCATATAAAGGGCGAATAAAGTAAGAAGAGCGACCTGAGAGGTAAATGTTTTTGTTGAGCATACACTGATTTCAGGGCCCGCTTTTAGATAAATACAGCCTTGAGCTTCTCTTGTAAGCGTAGAGTGATGGTTATTGCATATACCCAGTATTTTTGCCCCTTTGGCTTTTGCTTCACGTATGGCAGCTAAAGTATCTGCCGTTTCTCCGGACTGCGATATGGCGATAACTAAAGTTTCATTGGAAATAATCGGATTTTTAAAGCGCAGCTCTGAGGCGATTTCCGCTTGAGAAGGAATTCGCGCCATATCTTCCAATAAGGAAGCGCCGATGCATCCGGCGTGCCAGGAAGATCCGCAGGCGATAATGAGGACGTGTTTAGTTTCCATCAGTTCTTTTGCAGAAAAGTTCAAATCTTGAAAGTCGGCTGTGCCAAATTCTTGAGAATACTGTTTTTCCAGCGCTGCCTGCAGGGTAAAAGGCTGGTCATGGATCTCTTTGAGCATAAAATGAGAAAAGCCATTTTTCGAATGCGCCTGATGGATATTTTCAAAGGGATGGGACTGTTTGGTTATTTCATTAAAAGATCCGTCCCATATTCGAATATTATCGGCAGTAATAAGGGCCATTTCGTTATTACTTAAATAGATAACTTCCAGGTTTTTTCCTAAAAAAGCATTGGGATCGGAAGAAATCAGTTTTTCTTTTTTATTTTTATCGATTCCTATAGACAGGGGGCTGTCTCTGGATGCGGTAAGGATTTGATCGGGATGGTTTTTATGGATCAGTGCGATTGCAAAGGAGCCTTTCAGCTGTTTTAATGTTTGATAAAAAGCCTGTATAAGATCGTTTTTGTAATGATAAGAGATTAAATGGGCGATGACTTCTGTATCAGTATCAGACTGAAAATGATAATTACGGGAAAGTAAAAACCTTTTAAGCTCATCATGATTCTCTATGATGCCGTTATGAACTAGAGCTAAAGAAGAATTCATGTCTGTATGAGGATGGGCGTTGGCATTGGTTACTTTGCCGTGAGTTGCCCAACGGGTATGGCCAATAATTGATTGCAGATCTAAAGTTTTCCCTAAAACAGCTTTTTCCAGTTCAAAAATTCTCCCCTTTTTTTTATAGGACTGGACAACTCCATTTTCTATCCCTGCAATTCCTGCTGAATCATAGCCTCTGTATTCAAGTCTTTTTAATCCTTCCAAACAGACTTTAAGGTGATTTTTTTTACCGATGTATCCAAATATGCCGCACATAACTTTTACTGGGGTTGATCAGTAAAACTTTTATCATTTTTTTTGTTGAAAAGCTAATAAAAATTATAGGGAATTGAAATTTTGTACGGTTTGGACAAGTTCTTCCATTTGCGGTTTTACGGATGTGATTATAGAAGAGATTGCATTAAGACTTGCTTTAAGCTCAGGCAGCTGAGGGACGATATCTGTAAGTGTGTGTGCCATGGTATTTAATGTTCTTTGCATGTTTTGTATATGGGAAAAGGCTTCTCTAAAGTTTTTCTGCACTTCGTGCATGGGTATATTGATCTTTTCTATTGTCGGCTGTAGGGCTTCCATATCCAGTTTTATTTCCTGAGAAGCATTGGCAAGTACATTGATTCCCGGCTGCAGATGCTTTTTGGATGCGATTATACTATGAAGATGGGGCAGGATTTCTTCTAATTGTTTTTGCAGCTTATTGACAGACGGTTTAATTTTTGCGAGCTGCAAAAAGACCTGGTTGGCACCTTCCTGCAGATTTTTATTGGCTATATTGGGATCAAAAAAATGCGAGCCGCCTACAGGTTCGATCATATCCTTTCTCCTTTTCTGCAAGTTAATTTGTAACTATTTATTTGTCCAAATCTTTTTTGTAAAATTTCCTTTTCTTTTTGCGAAATTACTGTTAATACAAAAAATAAGAGCGTAGCTATGAGAACCAAACATTTTGACCTTACAGTAAAAGATCTGATCAAACCTGTTTCTTCTTTTGTCCATATTCATCAGACAATAGAAGAAGCTCTCAGCTCTTTACAGCTCAAACATGTTGATCATAAAGTAATCTATTTTTATGTTGTGGATAATGAGGAAAAATTATTGGGGATAGTGCCGACGCGCAAGCTTTTATTGTGCGAGCGCAAAGCAAAAGTAGCCGATGTTATGAATCCTTATGTTATCCGTTTGACCGATAAACAGTCGTTAAAAGAGGCCTTAGAAATTTTTGCAGAATATAATTTTTTGGCTATTCCCGTCATTAATGAGGAAGGAAAACTTTTGGGGGCGGTTGATGTTGAGACCTGTATGGAAGAGTCCTTTGATATTGCAAATGCCAGACATAGAGAAGATCTTTTTCAGATTATAGGTCTTTCTTTAGAGGAAATGAAAAAGGGATCGGTATGGACGAACTTTCGTTATCGCATGCCCTGGATTTTCTGCAATATGATCGGCGGTGTTCTTTGCGCCATTATTTCCAGGTATTATGAACTGGTATTGGGAAAGATCTTAATATTGGCAATGTTTATTCCGTTGGTTTTGACTTTGAGCGAATCTTCATCGATGCAATCGGTTATTCAAAGTATCCATTACCTTCGGGGTGATAAAAAGGGGATGAGGTTTGCTCTTTTTCGTGCGCTTAAGGAGTGGATGGTTGTAGCTCTGATAGCGGTAACATCAGGCTTTTTTGTAGGAATGATATCTCTCTTATGGCAATCGGGAGCGCTGCCTTCGTTTGCGATAGGGCTGGGTATTTTTATCTCGGTTCTCGTTTCCTGTACTTTTGGGATATGGCTGCCGGTTATTTTGCACAAAATACGCTTAGATCCGAAAGTCGCTTCAGGTCCGATCGTATTAACGCTTGCGGATGTTTTAACGACGGCGATTTATCTTTCTCTTGCCAGCTGGTGGCTGATTTAATTTTTCTTCTAAATGCTGGTTCCAGTGAGGTTTTTTACATTGATGAATGACAAGAGGAATGGCGCAAAAAATAACGATGCTTATGGTTAAAAAATAAAGATAAAAAGTCGGGTTGCCGGAATTGATATGTTTAGGAGGGATAAACCCCATTGCTATAGCAAAAATAGCGCCAAAAATGCCCAGCGTAGAAAGTATCCACATACCAATATTTTTAAAGGGTATTTTA
>CAZULH010000094.1:0-4855 GCA_964621105.1 uncultured bacterium | reverse complement strand
ATATTGATCCAAAAGAGCTTATTGTTACTGTTTCTCCTTCCATCGGTCCCTGCCATGCTGAATACAAAGAATTTCGAAAAGATTTTCCTAAAGAATACTGGCCTTATGAAAAAGAAAAATACCATTTTGATTTTTGGGAGCTGGCAAGAGATCAGCTGATGCAAGCGGGGATAGTAGAAAAAAATTTGGAGATAGCAAAAATATGCACCTATTGCGACAGCGATAATTATTTTTCTTATCGCAGGGATAAAACAACAGGAAGGCATGGGACTTGCATAGCCTTGAAAAATTTATGAAGGTAGAAGACTTTTTCTTAGAAGGAGTAAAACTGATTACTCTTGATCAATTCGCAGATGAAAGAGGTTTTTTTATAGAAACCTATCGAAAAGCTCTTCTTCATGAGATGGGAATAGAAGAAGAGTTTGTGCAGGACAATCATTCTTCCTCTAAAAAACATGTGCTCAGGGGCATGCACTATCAAAAAGGGGAAAAGCAAAGTAAGCTGGTCCGATGTCTGAGCGGAGAGATCTTTGATGTTGCCGTAGATATTCGAAAAACTTCAAAAACATACGGCCAATGGGTGGGCGTTCTTCTAAATGAAAAGAAACCGCAGCTTTTTTATGTTCCTAAAGGATTCGCTCATGGATTTTGTGTTTTAAGTGAACAGGCCCATGTTGTATATAAGGTCTCCGCTTATTATGATGAATCCCTGGAAAAATCCTTTCGTTACAACGATCCGTTTATCCAAATCAAGTGGCCGATAGAAGCTCCGCTCTTATCGTTAAAGGATCAAAAGGCTCTCTTATTGAAAGAACCTTCTAAGGTCAACTAAATGAAAATTTGGGTCGTCGGAAAAAGGGGAATGCTGTCTTCAGCATTTATCGAGTATTTTCAGCAAAAAAGGACACCCTTTGTTTTTTCTTCTAAGGAAGAAGTGGATATTACGGATTTTACATCTATTAAAAGCTTCTGTGAAAAACACCGGCCGACACATATTATTAACTGCAGCGCCTATACCCAGGTGGAAGCGGCGCAAACCGAGCAGCAGGCAGCCTATGAGGTCAATGTCAAGGGGGTAGCAAATCTTGCTCGAGCCTCGAATACATATGGAGCTAAGCTTATTCATTTTTCTACCGATTATGTCTTTGACGGAAGCTCTTCTATCGCTTATCGGGAAGAAGATGCTGCTTCTCCTTTAAATTACTATGGTAAAACGAAAAAAGAGGGCGAGGATATCCTGCTTGCAACGGCAAAGGATTATCTGCTTTTTCGTATTTCCTGGCTGTTTGGCAGGGGCAGCAATCATTTTATTTATAAATTAAGGCAGATGTTTGCAAATAGGCCTTCTGTTTCTATCGTTTCTGATCAGAGGGGAAGACTGACATATTGCAATGATCTGGTCAGGGCAGTAGAAGAAATGCTTTCTTTTTCCGGTATTTATCATTTTGCCAATAAGGGGGAGGTTTCCTGGTACGAGATCGCAAAATATGTATGGGAAAAAACAAAACCGCAGCAATGTAAAACTATCCTACCTGTAACAACAAAAGAATTTTCCGGTAGTGTTATACGACCGCTATATTCTGTATTAGATACAAAAAAAATAGAAAAGATATTAACCTTTCCCATTCGGCATTGGACAAAAACAATAGATGAGTATTTAGACCATGCGAATACCTAATAATATTTTAGTGACAGGCGGAAGCGGCTTTATCGGCTCAGCCTTTATCCGCTATCTTTTTGAAGAAACTGCTTTTTTTGGGCAGATTGTAAATATCGATCTTTTAACCTATGCCTCTTCCAAAGAAAGCACAGAAAAATATGAACATGACCCCCGGTATCATTTTTATCAGTTAGATATTTGCAATCAGCAAGAAATTGAAAAAATAGCCGCTCTTCATAAGATTGACTGTATCGTACATTTTGCCGCTGAAACACATGTTGATAGAAGTATCGACAACCCCCAGAACTTTTTGCATACGAATATCTTGGGCACCTACGCGCTTTTGGAAATAATCAAAAAAAATCCGCATATTCATTTCCATCATGTATCTACTGATGAGGTTTATGGCTCTTTACGCGACAGCGGATTTTTTACAGAAACTTCTGCTTATCTCCCTAATTCTCCCTATGCGGCCTCAAAGGCCTCTTCCGATCACTTGGTGCGCTCTTATTATAAGACCTATGGGATTTCCATGACGATGTCTCATTGTACGAATAATTACGGCCCTTTTCAGCACCCTGAAAAATTGATCCCGCTCATGATCGACCGCTGTCTAAAAAGGGAAAAAATGCCGATTTACGGAACAGGTAAAAATGTTCGTGACTGGCTGTATGTGAATGATCATGTCAATGCAATCTGGAAGATAATCACCAAAGGGAAAAAAGGAGAGGTCTATGATATCAGCGGCAAAGAAGAAAGGACCAATATTGCATTGATCTATCAGCTGATCGATATTCTCTCCAAACAAACAAATGTTTCTAAAGAAAAGTACTTAAACCTGATGGAATTTGTAACAGACAGATTAGGCCATGATTATCGATATGCTATCGACTCAAGTAAAATACAAAAAAAGCTGCAGTGGCAGCCTACATATTCCCTGCAGCAGGGATTAGAGGAAGCCGTGAAGTGGTATTTACAAAATACTGCATGGGTAGATAAGAAAAAAGATACGCATATGGCAATAAAATAAAGGAGCTTTTTATGGAAAATGTTCTAACTAGAAGAAAATCCCTCTTATGGGACGTGTCGATTGTTTTTTCAGCCAGCATTCTTATGGCCATCTGCGCCTATATTCGTCTTCCCTTATTTTTTACCCCGGTCCCTTTAGTCGTACAAAATACCATGGCCCTATTTTTAGGCATTTTCTTAGGACCTAAAAGAGGGAGTATCGCTGTTGTTCTTCTATTCGTTTTTGCCTTTTTTCACCTGCCTGTATTTTCAGGAGGGGATATGCTGGCAACGCTAGGATATCGCACAGCTTACTGTTTAGCTGCTTATATCACAGGAAAACTGGTAGAAAAAAGACCGCAGGCAATCTTTTCCTCGATTCTTGCAGGACATCTAATCATTCTTCTTTGTGGAAGCTTATTTTTATCTTCACTGATAGGGTTAAAGCAGGCGTTTATATTGGGATTTGTACCTTTTATCGGTGTTGATTTTATGAAATCTATTTTACTGGCGAAGCTGGTAAAAAGGTTTAATAATAAGGCAAGTTTTTCATAAAAATTAGGTTTTTTAATAATAAAAAGGATCTTTCTTCTATTTGTAAGAAATTTTCTGTGAACTACTTGTGAATTTTTCCACCATGATTATAAAATTTATAGTATTTTTTCCATGTCTGGTGGCAAATAGCTGTTCTTTTTTTTGAAAAGAATTGTTAAGATTTTGTAACCTAATGTTTTTTTAATAGAAAGGATTTTTTATGAATAATAATAACCAATTTTGTTTAGGTGAATTACGACCTTATTTAGATGAATTAACTAAGAGTATTTTCAAATATGGTCATTTTCCCATTAGTTTAGCTCCAGATCTATCAAGAGGTGGTTCGGGGTCTTTAGTTTCATATAAAGAGTGACCTGAACCCCGAAAAATAGTCCATCAAGATTTAGAGGTTTGTGATAAACTTATTAACCTAAAAGGACACAAACCATGAAAAAAAGATTCACAGAAGAACAAATCATCAAGATTTTAGAAGAGGCCAAAACAGGGATCAAAATAGAGGCCCTTTGCCGAAAACATAATATTTCCATTCCAACATTTTACAACTGGAAGGCCAAATTTAGCGATATGACGGTCTCCGATGCTAAAAAGCTTAAAGCATTGGAATCGGAAAATAGCAAGCTTAAACGGCTTGTAGCCGATCAGGCGCTAGATATTATTTGTCTAAAGGATGTTCTTTCAAAAAAGTGGTAACCCCGCAAGCAAAGAAAGCAAGCTCAACATGGCTTATGGAAAAGCATAAGCTTAGTCAAAGAAGAGCTTGCAAGCTTGTAGGGGCACAAAGAGCTACGGTCCGCTATAAATCCAGAAAAAAGGATGAGACGGAATTAACTGAAAAGATTAAGGCTATCGCCTATGAAAAAAGACGTTTTGGCTATCGGAGGATCCATATGCTGCTAAGGAAAGAAAAAATATTCGTAAATCACAAAAAGGTTTTCCGTCTGTATAAAGCCTGCGGGCTAAAAGTGATGAAACGAGGAGGCAGAAAAAGGGCGTTGGGAGTAAGGGGAACAGCTTTTAAAGCAACAGGATCTAATCAGAACTGGTCGCTGGATTTTGTACATGACGCATTATCGGATGGACGAAGAATAAGGCTCTTGACCATTATAGATGAATTTACAAGAGAATGTTTGCGTATAGCTGTAGATACATCCCTAAATGGTAAAAGGGTGAGCAGGGAACTTGAGCTTTTAATAGAACAGCGAGGAAAGCCCAAGATGATCAAAAGCGATAATGGCACAGAATTTACCTCTAATGCAATTCTGCGCTGGTGTTCTGAACATAATATTCACTGGCATTATATTCAGCCCGGAAAACCCTATCAAAATGGCAGTGTAGAGAGCTTTAACGGAAAATTAAGGGATGAATGTTTGAATGAAAACTGGTTTCTTAGCTTAAGGGAAGCTCAGCAGATAGTAGAAAAATGGCGGGAAGATTATAATGCTTTTCGCCCACATAGTGCCTTACAGGGAAAAACGCCGCTCGAGGTGGCTAGCCACCTCCTTAGCTTACCTGGTAAGGATGAATTATTATTAACAGGAACCTCTAATCGGTAATGGGTTATAGAATGGGGCAAGGTCAGGAACAATAATCCCCTCTATTTTATTTGAACTTTCTGTACTTTGAATAGTAGCA
>CAZULH010000093.1:0-5004 GCA_964621105.1 uncultured bacterium | reverse complement strand
ACGATTATCATAGAACCCCATTCCCGAACGAAGATGAAAAAGGGAATTGACGGAAGAATGCCTTTGCACATAAGCTTGATTTAGCATCAGTCGCCGCAAAGAGGGCTTCTTTAAAGGAAACGTCAATGACGATTCATAAAACAGCTGTTTTGTCCAATAGCCAAAAAGATGGGCCTTGATCCCGAAATCAACTTTTGTAAAAAGAAAATCAGCATAAGGATAAATAGAAAACATAGGTTTCTTTTGATTAACGCCGGAAAGAACAACCGCCTGTTTTTTTTCGATCAGCTGTTTTAGTTCATATTCGCCTATTTTTTTCTCTTTGAAATTTTGAAAATCCTGACCCTGCAAGCTTTGGCTTTCTGCCTGCAGTCCATTTTTTATTTCAACAACATCAATGCGTTTAATATCTTCAAAAACCCCCTCATGTAAAGCTGTTAGCAGATGTTGCTTTTTTTCTTTTTCCTCTAAATAAGAAGGGTTGGAATACCCAAGAGAGCTGGAAGTCGAATCTGCATATATATATTCTTTTTGCAAGCCTTCCCGGTCAAGAGCCCTGCTCAAAACAGCAGGCATTTCCATGATGGAAGATAATTTTTTCGCGGACTTGTTTACTGCCAGTGAAGTTTTTTTATCTTTCTTCAAAGAACCAGACCATCCTAAAGAAAAAACGGGGATTTTCCCATCAATAAACCCTAAACAGAATAACCAGTTATCATAAGAACCCTGCATACCGAAATTAAAAGAAGGCTTTCTTTTGACATATTCCTGCTCCAAAATAATGCGCAGCTGTTTGTAATTGGATAATGGCCGCCATGAAATTGCGCTAAACCATCCTTTCTCGTACCCTAAAGATATGTGCATATTACCTTGTAAAAGGTCTTGTGTAAGGACAAATAATTTAGAAAGTTTTCTCCACCCGCTTAACCCTGCGGCAATATGAAAATTTCGAATAGAAGAAGAAGCCCTGCAAGAAACAATGGGCGATAAAGAATGTAGAAGGGGATAAGAGACCCCTAATTCCAAAAAGGGGAAATATTGGCAGGAAAGGCTGGAAAAAAGTTCATTTCTAATAAACGCTGCCGACAAAGAAACATCAGCCTCTGCATGTCCTTTAGCCGAAGATTTGAGCAGATATCCTCTTTGTGAAAAAAGATTGCTCTCTTTTGGCTGCTCTGTTTTTTTTTCTATTTGAGAGAGCCTTTCCCACTGATCAAAAAAACAAAAAAGCAAAGAAGGCATGAGCAAGGCCATCAAACAGATCTTTTTTACTGGCATTCATCCACCGATATTGATGCGCCGGTATTCTATGCAAATATCCTCTTTTTTTAAAAAAAAATTTATCCTTTTCTATCTTTGATCTAATTCATTGATGTATATTCAAGAAAAAAGTAAAATTTTCTAGAGCAAAAGGTAGGTATATTAATAATATGAGTTATTTAGAGGATTTTCAAAAAAAGATTGATGAAAATGATTACCATAGTTTTTTAAAATTATGGGAAGAATACTGTTTTTCCGATGAAGTCGACCCGCAGGAATATAAAAAAATTCTTGAAATCGCCAAAAAGTCTGATTTAGCCCATTATTTCGGACACCATGTAAGCAAGGGACTTAACCTTTTGGAAAAAATTTCCAGTCCTGAAGCACAATATGCCATTGTACAGTTAATTTTTGATATACAGACCATCAATACCTCTGAACTTGCCGAATTCGCCTATAACTTTTTAAAACAGCATCATGCCGACGACCCCTATTTTGAAAAAAAGATTAATATTATCGGCCTTAGAAGCAGAGAACATTTCCCCAAAGTAATCAGTAATTACGAGCTCCTTTCACACATGGGAAAAAATAAATTCGTCTTTCATACGGCAGGATGGGGAACTGGTGAAATTTTAGATTTTTCTCTGATACGCGAAGATTTAACTTTAGAATTTGAATATGTGATCGGCAAAAAAATGCTTTCCTTTGACAATGCCATGAAAACATTAATTCCTCTTGCCGACGATCATTTTTTGTCTCAGCGTTTCGGAAATCCTGATGCTCTAGAAAAGAAAGCAAAGGAAGACCATTTGCATGTTATCCATATGCTATTAAAAGACCTCGGCCCTAAAACAGCTACTGAAATTAAAGAAGAGCTTTGTGATCTGGTTATTCCGGAAAATGAATGGGTGAAATGGTGGCAGAACGCTAGGTCAAAAATGAAAAAAGACACCAGAATCAATGTGCCGAAAGAAACTCACGGCCGCTTTGAGCTTTTAGAACACGGCATTGCCCATGAAAAAGTTCTCTATCAGGCTTTGGAAGCCAAACCCTCTTTGAATGAAGTCATTTTGCTTGTTTATAATTTTTTACGTGATTTTTCAGAAACGTTGAAAAATCAGGAATTCAAACAATCCCTAGAACACAAAATTCAGGAAGTCTTACAGGAAAAAGAGATTACTTTTTCCCAAAAGCTTCAGCTTCTTTTTTTACAAGAAGACCTGAAGGGCTCTGTTTCAGAAACAATTAATCAGATTATTCAAAATCTGCATAATCCGGAAGAAATTGTTAATTCTATCGAAATTATCTCTTTAAAAAAACGCTTGCTTGTTCGGATGAAACAAGTACGCAGTGATTGGCAGGATATTTATCTTTCTCTTTTCTTTATTATTAATCCAAATCCTTTGCGTGACTATCTGCTTAGCGAATTAAATAAAGAAAAGGATTTAACTAAGCTAACTGCAAAAATTGACGACCTGAAAAACCATCCCCTTTCTTATCCGAATGTTTTTGTCTGGTATTTTCAAAAAATTATCGGCAAAAAAGCACAGCTTCCTTTTTCCGATCAAAAGGGCCAAAACCAGTTTTTTGAAGGTTTTTTAATTTTGCTTGATCATTTGTTTCAAAAACCTGAATCTCACGAGCTGGCAAAAAAAATGGTGCATATTCTTACCCATAACCGCTACAAAATAGTCCGTCATGTTATGGACAATGCTTCCATTGAAGAAGTAAAAGAATTCCTCTTGCTTTTCTCCAAATGCAGTCTTTTAAGCTCACAGGACATCAAGATCATGTACTCTCTTGCCCAAACCGTCTATCCGGAGCTGAAAAAAGACTCTGAAGTAGAAGAAAAAGAAGACATTGTATGGACGACTGCAAAAGGATACAACCTGGTCAAAGATAAAGTGGAAAATATTGTGAACTTTCAGATCCTGGAAAATGCTAAAGAAATTGAAGAAGCTAGAGCTCACGGAGACTTGCGTGAAAACGCTGAATATAAAGCAGCTTTAGAAAAAAGACAGCGCCTGCAAAATGAATTACAGGGTCTCACAGAGAACTTAAATAAAGCACAAATTCTAAGCAAAGAGATCGTCCGCACCGATTGCGTTAGTGTAGGAACAATGGTTGACTGCGAAAATCCCAAAGGTGAAATATTTGTCTTTACCCTACTTGGTCCCTGGGATGCCGATCCGGAAAAAAAGATTATCTCTTTTCAATCAAAGCTCGCTGAATCGATGACAAATCTTTCTATAGGGGACTCATTTGAATTTATGAATGAAAAGTATGTAATAAAAAAGATTAGTAATTATTTTGATGGAAATTCATAATGTTTTTAGACATTAATTAAAGGCTGTTTTATGAAAAACAATAAAGATAAAGATGGTTTACCTTCTTTTCAAATAGTTTTAGCGACGAGAAATGTACATAAGATCCGAGAACTTCGCTCTATGCTGCATGATTTCACACAATTGGACATTCTATCGCTTCATGACTTCCCTCATTATGAACCGCCCGAAGAAACAGGCGCTACTTTTCAGGAAAACGCCATATTAAAAGCCACACACGCAGCTAAAGAACTCAATCAATGGACACTGGCAGAAGACTCAGGACTGGTTGTTCCTTCTCTTATGGGAAAACCGGGAGTTTTCTCGCATCGTTATGCCGGACCCCAGGCTTCTGACAGGGATAACCGCAAAAAGCTGCTGCAGGAAATGCTTAATTTACATGATGAAGACCGTTTGGCCTATTTTGAGGCTTCTATCGCCTTAGCCTCTCCTGAAGGCTCCTTGTATAAAGCTGCTGCTTCTGTCTGCGAAGGCTACATCCTCAATGTAGAAAAAGGGGGAGGAGGCTTTGGCTACGACCCGCTTTTTATCAAGCATGGATACAGTAAAACGTTTTCAGAACTGGAAGAATCTATTAAAAACCAGATTTCACATCGCAGAAAGGCTCTGGACAAGATCTTAGCTTCGCTTGAATCCCTACTCATTTAATCGATATGTTTTTTCTTATCGATGGATACAATCTCTTTCATAAATTATTTGAAGAAGAAACTCCTTTCTCTCAGAAATGAGAAGAATTCATTGAGCATGTAAAAGACCTTTTAAAAAGGCATGATAACTCTGCCATGATGATTTTTGATGGCCACCACCGCAAAGAAGACTGGGAGGAGCATGTTTATATGCGTGAATTGATGATTATCTATTCTGCCCATGGCAAAACCGCTGACGAGACAATTATAGAGAGGCTTAAATACCATCATTTCTCAATTCGTCCTGTCGTCGTCTCTTCTGATAAAAAAATTTTACAAAACGCCAAAGAGCTGCGCTTTGAAACATTGTCCTCACAATCGTTTATTCATTTATGCAACAAAGAAAGCTGCCATACAGAAGAAAAAGTCTATGAAGAATCTCAAAAAGAAACCGAAAGATTGCAGAAAATATTTGAAAATAAGCTTAAAGACCGATGAATCTTTATTTTGCCCTTTAATTAATCTACTACTATTAACAAGCGACAATAAAACTCTTTTGATTAATGGTAATTGTTTCAGAAAAAGAAATGGATTGGTCCTGAACATCGAAATGACTGTGGATTTGACGAAGGAGTAAATCCAGCTGTTTTTTAGGACCTGCCGCAACAATTTCAACCGCACCGTTTAATAAGTTTTTCACATAGCCGACAATCATTAATATATTAGCCATTTTTTCAACCGTATAGCGAAAACCCACACCCTGTACGCGTCCT
>CAZULH010000092.1:0-5085 GCA_964621105.1 uncultured bacterium | reverse complement strand
CATAATATTATTATTGCAGAAGAAGGATCGGAAGCGAGAATTATCACCGGATGTACCAGCTGCCGCGATGCTAAAGCCAATGAACATATAGGCATATCCGAATTTTACATTCATAAAAATGCCTTTTTACATTTTACCATGATCCACAAATGGGGAAGACATTCGACTGTTCGCCCGAGAAGCGCTGCCCAATTAGATGAAAACGCCGTTTTTGTATCCAATTACATCAATATGGATCCTGTGGGAGACTTTCAGATGAACCCTATCGCTTTTTGCGAAGGAGAGCATTCTAAAGCGGTTTTCAACACTATTCTGTTAGCGAAAAAAGATTCTAAATTCGATTTGGGATCGCGCATTATTTTTAAAGGCAAGCACAGCCGCGGAGAAATCCTCTCCCGTGTCGTCGCCGATGACCAGGCCTATGTGATTGCGCGTGGCCTTTTAGCATCGGAAAATAGCCCCATTAAAGGCCATTTGGAATGCCGCGGCCTTATCCTAAAAGATGGTGCTACCATTCATGCCATCCCCGAACTGATCGGCTCTAAAAAAGAGATGGACCTCTCTCATGAGGCCGCCGTTGGAAAAATCGATGAAAGAGAGATCGAGTACCTTCTAACAAGAGGACTTAGCCGCGATGAAGCTGTTTCTGCGATCGTAAGAGGCTTTTTATCTGTTAAATTAGAAGGTCTTCCAGAAAAGCTTAATCAGGCCATTCAATTTATGGTCGATAGAACGATTGAAGGCATGTAATTAAAATTGAGATAAAATTCTCTGATCATTCTCCGTAAATAAACGGATATCATTGAGGTTGTAATATAATAGAGCTGTTCTTTCGATGCCGATACCGGCAGCATAGCCCGTATATTTCTCCGGATCGATGCCCCCTGCTTTTAAGACATTGGGGTGGATCATCCCCGCTCCAAGCACTTCCAGCCATCCCGTATGTTTACAGATACGGCAGCCTTTGCCCTTGCAGAGCACACAGCTGATATCGCATTCCATCCCCGGCTCCACAAATGGAAAGTAAGAAGGCCTTACACGGATATCGACTTCCTGCTCGAACACCTGTGTCCAGAAATTTTTTAAAAGGGAAATCAAATCAGCCATGCTGACATTTTTATCGATATAGAAAAGTTCGATTTGATGGAAAAAGACATGCGAGCGAGAAGAGATCGTCTCATTACGGAAACAGCGACCCGGCGCAATAACCCTAAGCGGAGGCTTGGCATTTTCCATTACCCGCACCTGCACGTTACTGGTATGAGTACGCATGAGATAATGCGAAGAAAGATAATAAGTATCCTGCATATCTCTTGCCGGATGGTCTTTTTCAAAATTTAGCGCTTCGAAGTTGTAATAATCCGATTCGATGTCCGGCCCATACTGTACGGAAAAACCCATATTTGAAAAAATATCGATCATTTTATTCATCATTTGAATGACCGGATGCATCTTCCCTAAAAATTTCTTTCTTCCCGGAAGAGTAATATCGATATCTTCTTCTTTTAACTTTTTATTCATTTCCTCTAGAAAGAGGCGTTTTTGCGTATTGTCGAGATGGGAGGAAATTTCCTGTTTGAGGTCATTGATCAGTTTGCCGAAAAGCGGTTTTTCTTCTTTAGTTGCGTCTTTTAGCTTGAACATCAAAGAGGAAACAAGCCCCTTTTTGCCCAAATATTTGACTTTAAGATCTTCAACACCTTTCGTTTGAACAGCTTTTTGAATCTCTTCTAAAAAATCCGAACGTATCTGACTAATTTCTAACTCAATATTCATATAGAAAAACCTTTTTTACAAAATGCTATAAGCAAAGGTAAAAGATCAAAACTTTTTCTTCTACTTCTTTATGAAGCAAGAGCGGTTTTGGCTTTTTCAGCGATCGCGCGGAAAGCAGCGCTATCGGTAGCGGCAAGATCAGCTAGAGTTTTTCTATTGAACTTGCAGCCTGCTTTATTTAAGCCCTGAATCATCTTACTATATGAAAGGCCGTTCATCCTTGCAGCAACGTTAATACGAACGATCCACAGGCAGCGAAAATTTCTTTTCTTCTGTTTTCTGTGAATGTAGTTAAAAGAAAGAGCTTTTAATAAAGCGTCTTTGGTTAAACGGATATGATTTTTACGATCTCCCCAAAAACCTTTGGCTCTTTTAAATAATCTTTTATGTTTGCGGTGTCTGGCGACTGCGCTTGTTGTTCTACTCATGAATTATCTCCAATATATTAATTAGGCAAGACCTAGCATGCGTTTATAAGTTTTTTCCTGTGTTTCACTAACAAGAGCAAAACGCTTTAGGCGACGTTTTCTTTCTGATGTTTTCTTTGTCAAAATATGCCGTCTGCCAGGTTTTGTTCTTCTCAGTTTTCCGGTTCCTGTCACTTTAAATCGTGCTTTTACCGATTTATTCGTTTTCATCTTCGGCACTTGCGTTCTCCTTACTTTTTACAGATTTTATTTTCTTTCCCACTGGCGAAAAAACGACGGACATCGATCGTCCCATCTGCTTCATCGGCGTATCGATCTGCGCAACATCTTTTACTTCATCAAAGATGCGCTGGATCAGACCTTCGCCCAATTCCGTATGAAGCATTTCCCTTCCCCGAAACATACAGGTGACGCGTACTTTCATTCCCTTTTCTAAAAAGTCTTTGACCTTACGCAGTTTTGTCTCAAAGTCATGGGTATTAATATTCGGCTTCAGCTTAATTTCTTTTACTTTAATCACATGCTGAAGCTTTTTACTTTCTTTTTCCCGTTTTGTCTGCTGGTATCGGTATTTTCCGAAATCCATAATCTTGCAAACGGGGGGATTGGCATTTGGAGAAATCTCCAATAAATCCAGTCCTTTTGCCTCTGCCATCGATAGGGCCTCCCGTATTGACAAGACACCTATCTGTTTGCCGTCTTCGGCAATAACTCTTACTTTGTCCGCTCTTATCGCTCTGTTTATTTTCAAAATTTATATCCCAGTTTCGTTAAAACCACCATTCTATCGAATTTTCCGATTTCTTTGGAAAAGGTTTTTTTCAAAAAAAAAGTATGGGATATAGCTGACTCGAACAGCTGACCTCCACGATGTCAACGTGGCGCTCTAACCAACTGAGCTAATACCCCAAAGTATTAGCCGAGAAGTATAAAGCAAATCCTCTCAAAAACAAAGAGAAAATTTGCTTTTATCGAGCTTAGCCTTGAACTGCTTCTTCTAACTCTTCAGCTGTCTTTTGAAACCAACTGCCTACTGTCCTACCACAGTTTCTTAAATTCTTTAAGAAAAATGTTTGTTCAATAGCGTCTTTAACCAACCTTTCTTGCGGATCTTCTTCTTTACCACCGTTTAACAGACTCAAAACCCTTTTTCCAGCAATTCTGGCTTCTTTTGCCACATGCTCAACCGCTCTTTTTGGGGTATCCATTTTAGATGCAACAATTTCTTTATGCTTCCAAGAAGCTATTAAATAAAAGTCATATAACAATCCTGCATTAACACAGGCCAGCGCAATAAGTCCGATATTTCCGGAAATAATCGCTCCTACAACACCAACTACCGCAACACTAGGCAAAACAATTTTGGCTACAGTACAAGTACTTTCCAGCTCTTTACGCGTAACTTTTATATCTTCTACTCCTAAACTTGATTTAGCAGCAGATGAAGTATCTTCAGGTCTAACTCTTCTTACCATAATATTTTCTCCTTAATTTCACAAAAATTATAGCACAAAATACTACTAAGATTCAATTTAAAAAAACAAAGGATTACTCAATGTAATTACAGCCGATAGATTTGCTGTTAATTAAAGATTTTATTATTAACTCTGAAGTTATAAAAGCATTCTTTGTATCAATAAAACTTTCAGCTTCTTTAAAAAGGCCTTCTATTCTTTTTAAAGTATTTTTTTGCTTTCCTTTTTTTCTTATTATGCCCACATCTTCCCACATCAGTTTTTTGAGACTTTCCCATAAATCCAATGGAGTATTGTCTTTTTCATCGAGACAAGTAAAATGTTTACTATAAGTAAAAATTTTTTGAGACAGATCTGTAACTATAATATGGTCTGCGGACTGTTTTGCCCATACCAGGCATTCCAATAAGGAGGTCGAGGCTAAGCGGTTGGCCCCATGGACCCCGCTGCAGGCTACTTCTCCTATAGCATAAAGATTATCGATAGAGCTTTCTCCATACAGGCCGACTTTGACGCCCCCGCATTGGAAATGGGCAGAAGGCACTACCGGCAATAGATCTTTGGACATATCATACCCTTCCTCTTCACATATAGAAAAAAGAGTCGGATAATGCTGTTTAAGCCAGCTTTTTTCCTTAAAGCGTATATCTAGATAGACATGATCGGATTGATGTTTTTGCATCTGATCAAAGATCGCCCGGGAAACGATATCCCTGGGAGCTAATTCCCCTTCTTTGTCATATAGATGCATGAAGGTCTCTTTCTTTATATTCAAAAGTTTTGCCCCTTCTCCCCTTAGGGCCTCCGATAAAAGCCAGCGGCTTGTTTTACTATAGAGCATCGTCGGATGGAACTGGACATACTGCATATCCTTGATCTGTGCTTTAGCTTTATGAGCGATCGCTACGCCTTCCCCTTTTATCGAAGCTGCATTAGTCGTATAGGTATAGAGCTGCCCGCATCCGCCTGTCGCCAATACGGTCTTTTTTGCATAAATAAGCAGATGCTCTTTCTTATGGAAGTTATAAAAAGCGGCGCCCTGACACTGATTGTCAAAGACCGCAAGGTCTGTCGCCCGATGATTAAAAAGCACTCGTATGTTTTTTTTTCTTAAAAGATGCTGATACAGCGTATCGATGATCGTTTTTCCCGTATGATCTTTGCAGTGCATAATGCGCTTGATCTGATGAGCTCCCTCTTTTGCATAGGAATATTTTTCATTTTCCTTGTCAAATGACACTTTATATTTATCGATCAGAAGCTCCTGGATATATTTGGGGCCCAGCCTGACTAATTGACGGACGGCTTCGTCATTGTTCTGGTAGCTGCCTGCTTTTAGAATATCCTCATAAAAAAGGTCTTCACTGTCTTTTATCCCTAAAGAAGCTATTCCCCCTTGAGCTAGG
>CAZULH010000091.1:0-5103 GCA_964621105.1 uncultured bacterium | reverse complement strand
ATCAGTATTTTCCAGCAGATAACAGGTATTAACGCCATTTTATATTACGCTCCGACTATTTTTAAATTTGCGGGATTTCAGTCATCTACAACGGCTATTTTAGCAACTTTTGGATTAGGCGCTGTAAACTTTATCATGACGATCGTTGCCTTATGGATTATCGATATCGTAGGACGAAAACCTCTCTTGATCATAGGGGTGATCGGAATGATCATCAGCCTTTTTGTACTGAGTTACACCTCTTATACAAAAGTAGAGTCGGATGATATTGCAGCGGTTATCAGCTTAATGTTTTATATCGCTTTTTTTGCGATCAGTTTAGGTCCTGTAACCTGGCTGATTATTTCCGAAATTTATCCGTTAGGGGTAAGGGGAAGAGCGATGGGCATTGCAACTTTTGCCAACTGGATCTCCAATTATTTTGTATCGATCCTCTTTTTAACGATGCTACATAATTTCGGCATAGAAGGGTCTTTTCTGATATTTGCTTTAGTAGGAATATTTGCTTTATGGTTTGTTATCAAAGCGGTTCCGGAAACAAAAGGCAAAACATTGGCACAGATTCAAAAGTTTTGGAAAAAAATCTAATTATTTACGGAGAATTTTATGGATACAGCCTCGCTTTTACAAGAAGAAGCAGACAATTTGCTTAATCATACCTGTAAGACCGTTTTAAAAGATAAACTCCATCTTCCGGGGCCTGATTGGATCGACCGTACTTTTTCCATAACAGACAGAAACATCCGAACCCTGCAAAGCCTGCAGAGGCTTTATTCTCATGGACGACTGAAAGATACTGGATATTTGTCCCTTTTACCGGTTGACCAGGGGATCGAACATTCTGCTGGAGCTTCTTTTGCTCCCAATCCCGAATATTTTGATCCTGAAAATATTATCAAATTGGCAATGGAGGGAGGATGCAATGGCGTAGCGACTACTCTGGGAGCATTAAAAGCGGTTGCCAGAAAATATGCCCATAAGATCCCCATGATCTTAAAACTTAATCATAATGAGCTTTTAACGTATCCCAACAGTTATAACCAGATCTTTTTTGCTTCTGTTCAGGAAGCCTATGAAATGGGTTGTATGGGCGTTGGTGCAACGATTTATTTCGGTTCGGAAGAAAGCCGCCGGCAGATTATTGAAGTCAGCCAGGCTTTTGAGCTTGCCCATGAACTTGGCATGGCTACCATTTTATGGTGTTATTTGAGAAATTCCGATTTTAAGACCAAAGATAAAGATTATCATACGGCTGCCGATCTGACAGGACAGGCTAACCATTTAGGAGCAACGATCGGCGCTGATATTATTAAACAAAAATTACCTACCTGCAACGGAGGCTTTAAAGCGCTAAAATTTGGGAAATTCAAAGAAGAAATGTATACGCAGCTCTCTTCCGATCACCCAATTGATTTAACTAGATACCAGGTAGTTAATAACTACATGGGAAGGATCGGGCTGATCAATTCAGGAGGGGCGTCAGGAAAAAATGACCTGCAGCAGGCAGTTAAAACTGCCGTTGTTAATAAAAGAGCTGGCGGCATGGGACTTATTTCCGGAAGGAAGGCTTTTCAAAAACCTATGAATGAGGGAGTTAAGCTATTAAATGCTATCCAGAACGTCTATATGGATAAAAAAATTACAATAGCCTAATACAATTGATTTTTTTTCTCTTTTTTTTTATACTAAATCTTTCTTTTTTATAAAAAATAATCAATTTTTAATAAAACGTATAAAATTTTTTTAATAAAAAAAAGAGTAATATAATGTCGTCTTTTCGGCCAATAGGCTCTATCGATTTTACCGCTTTGGCAGCTCAAGGAATAAATCCTTTTAGCAGGGGTTTTGATATTTCGGGAAATGAAGCAGCGGCAGATGTTGTTGGGTCTATAGAAGAAGAATTTGCGTCTGCTTTTAGAGAAGACGAAGCGCAGGCTCCCTGGAAATCAGAAGCTTATATGAGAGAGAAAGTAGAAGAAAGCATTAAAAGTAATTCTGCGTTGAGATGCATGTTTTTCGATCAGGGAACAAGTCCTGTTTCAGAAGTATTTGAAAACACTATCGAGAAAATCTCACAAACGGTTATTCAAGCTCTTGACGAAGTTTCTTCTTATATGATGGATGGTCAATCTTATCGAGTATCAAAACAACATCAAGGATTTCATCGAAGCTGCTGGATTACCCGCAATAATGAAAGAAAAGCGGAAGTCATCATTATTCCTAAAATAAGAGAAGATGTAAAAATAGTTTGTTCCGGCTCTTTTAAAAAGATGATTTTAGCTTATCAGTTTTCTATTGCAATGGACGGGAACGGAGAAATTTCTAGTTTGCAGGCATCCCCAAAAGCGCTTTTTCGTATCCGAAATGTTGAAGACGCTACAGGAAGAGAGACTCCTATTGAACAGGTGGATAGGGAATTTCGTTCTTATGATGAATTATCCAGAAGTTTTCGAGACAGACAATTTTTTCTTCCTTCTTCTCCTATGGAATTGGGACAATATGTTTCTAATCGTAGAATAATTACGCAAAGCATTGAAAAAAAAGAATATGTTCAGGATTATTTGCCATTATCTCTAAAAGATATCTTGAAAGAATCGAACGGCAATATATTTGTTTTTGACGTTCCTGCTTATTTACACGGTTGTTACGAAATCGGGGATCTGCAAATATTGGATTTTTCCCTATGGCTAATGGATGCATTAAAAGAATTGCACCGTCAAGGGCAAATACATAACGATGTAAAATGCGATAATGTTTTGCTTAATCCTAATACGGGGGGAATTGTTCTTACCGACTTTGGAAGAACCTCGCCTCCCAGATCATCTCCTGATGCCGCTATAAAATTACAAGAAGAACTTCATTATCTTTCTTCACAGGCGCATTATCATGAAGTTGGTCCTTTTTGCGATATATGGGGTGTTTTCCGTATATTTTCCGATTCTTTGCTGTGGAAGAGTTTTTATACAAAATATCGCAAAAAAACACAGGATGAAGGAAAGGCAGTAGAATGGGTATCTTTTTTCGAAGATAGAAAAAATATCGTTTTACACGAAGAAGCTTATACCTTAATGCAGCATCATGCTTTTTATAATACTTTCTCTTTCTATTTAGAGAGAAGATTCGGACAATCTCTTGATTGGAAAGAGATGATTAACAGTTACCGCTCTAAACATTCAGAGACAATACTGCCTGTTTTTCAGGATAACTTTGATATCTATTTTCGGTCTCTTCCTTATGAAAGTATTTCGGAGGTTGAAAAAGCTTTAAAAGAACATTTTTCAGCTGAAGCGGATGTTTTAAGTAAAATTGATCAATTAAAAGATATTTATTGCGATTTATTTTCTTTTATTCGTTTTATGTATGTCCGGGATTTACGAGACCATGTAAGACATGAGCCGGATGCTGAATTATCAGGTTGTCTAGATACTCTGATTGCGCAGCCCGAGTTTGATTTTTATAGGGATCAAGAGGTAAATCTAAGTTTTCTAGAAGAAAGAATTGAATTTTTTAAAAAAAGATTCCAAAGTCTTTTATCTTAATAATAATTTTTAGGTTCATAATATGTCGTCAGCTGTTACCCCTCCGTTAGGTTCTTTTCATCCCATTATTCCTCCTCCTTCTACCATCTCTCCTGTAACTCCTTCGGATTTGAGAGGCCCCATTACAAGAGAAATGGTAGAACAAAGTATGCTGATGTCTCGGTTTCGCCGAAAATTTTTTGATGAGAGCTCTATTGTTTTTCCTGAACAGCAAAGAACTTTAGAGGGAATAACCTCTATTTTGAATAAAGCATTGAAACGTGATGTTTCTAAAGACGGAGTATGGGAAAGAATTTTTAAAGGAAGCGACTCTTCTAGGAGTTATTGGATTTTGCGAATGACTCATGAAAGGAAAATAAATGTAGATAAAGAATATAACATTGTAATTATCCCTAGAAATGGAGAAGACGATAAGACATGGGTTAGAGGGACTTCCAAAAGAGCAGTGAGGGTCTATAATTTTGGTGTTTATTATTTAATTGATAAAAGCATACAAATTAGAGTTCGTCCGATCATGATGTTTAGAGTTTCCAATGCAGGCTCGCCTTCAGAGGATAGTCAGGCTTCTAGCTGTGTAACACCTGTTCAGGATATGGATGATGAAATTGCTTATCATTATGGAACTGTCGGACAACGATGCCAGAGCCCCTATTTATCATCATCTCCCTTAGGATTAGGTGCATATTTAGGAAGAAGAGGCACAATAAAAAAAGAATATGTTCAGCCTTATTATCCCATTACTTTTTTAAAGATTTTTAAAGAAAATAAGGGCAATATTTTTTTTCAGGACATTATCGATTCTTTAAATGAACACTGTCAAATCAGCGGAGAACAAGTATTTACATTTTTCGATCAATTGCTTGAAGCGATTAAAGTCTTACATGGAGAAAATGTTATCCATGAGGATGTTAAGCCAAACAATCTGATGTTAGATGAAGAGCATAAACGAATTATATTAATTGATTTTGGGAATTCGTGTTCCCCATATTTTAATCCGAATTTAGAGCCTCTAGAGGAAGATTGGCGATATATTGCCAGTGAAAGCCATCATAGTCGGTTTTCCTTTTTTTCCGATTATTGGGGTTTTTTTCAAAGTTTTATGGATTTTTTCATTTATCAGAGCCTTTATCGTAAGTATGAAAATGATGAAGATGGAAGAGTCATTGATTTTTTAGAAAATCGTATAGAAGTATTAACGGAAGAAGCAACTTTTCGAAAAATGTATTTTCATACGGTTTTTTCGGGATTTTCTCATTATTGGCAGCTTTTACAAAAAAAATATCATGATTTACCTGATATACCCATAAATATTACTTACGGCTATACAGAAGATTTTTTTTCAAAAACTTTAGATGAATTGAAAGAACTTGAAAAGAGTCTGTTTGCTTTTATTCAAAGACTTTCTATTTCTGAAAATGAAAAAGCATTCATAAATAATAAGGTTCGTCAGCTTTTTAATTTTTATACAAGTTTATTTATCTACATTAAATATATCTACGCAATCGATGCAAATAGAGCGATGGAATTTATGGAAGAAGGGGATGATAAAAAATATCTGCAGGAA